>JABAZC010000040.1 GCA_018608625.1 Flavobacteriaceae bacterium
AAGGAACTGTCAGTGATGACAGCGGAATGCCACTAGCTGGCGCGAACATTATCATTGCTGGAACTTCTAGTGGAGTTGTAGCTGATTTTGATGGGAACTTTACTTTAACTACTAACGAAAATCTTCCATTCACGATTAAAGTGAGTAGTGTAGGTTTTAGTACGCAAACGCAAGAAGTAACTTCTAATAACCAAACCATTACGGTGACTTTGGATGAAGGAAGCTTCTTAGATGAAGTTGTAGTATCAGCGTCAAGAGTGTCTCAACGAATTTTTGACTCTCCGATAACTGTTGAAAAATACAGTCTAAAACAAATTGAGCGTACGCCTTCAGCTGACTTTTTTGAAGGATTACAAAACGTTAAGGGAGTTCAAATGAACCAAACAGGTTTGGTGTTTAGTCAAGTTAATACAAGAGGTTTTGCAACCGCATACAATGAAGGTTTTGTAACACTTGTAGATGGAATGAACACACAAGCACCCGTTTTTGGATTTGCTGTAGGTAACTTAATTGGCCCTAGCGAACTAGACGTTCAAAGTGTAGAATTAATTCCTGGTGCGGCTTCTGCCTTATACGGAATGGACGCTTACAAAGGAATCATGTCTATCACTACCAAAAATCCATTTGACCATGAAGGTGTCAATGTGTATTATAGATCAGGTGTCACTCAGCAAGTTGCTGGTGGAGATAACGAGTTTTCAGATTTTGGAGTGCGTTTAGCTAAAAAACTTTCTGATAAATGGGCTGTAAAAGTATCCGTTTCAGCAAAGCAAGGAACGGAATGGGCTGCGGCTGACACGCGTCACAAAAATGATTGTTCTAACTGTGGGGAAGGAAGTATTGTTGAAGGATACGATCCAAGATCTCCTGATTATGATGCTGTTAATGAATACGGACAACAATTAATTTCCTCGCAAGATGTATGGGGAGCTCTTGCTGCTTTTGTAGGAGAAGATAATGCTACTGCTCTTTCTGCTGCTGCACCAGATTACTGGGATGCTATCAGAACAACAGGATACATGGAAACAGATCTTTTTGGGAATGAAGCAAGTAACATAAAAGGAAATGCAGGTATTTACTACCGTCCAAATAGCGATACAGAAATATCTTTATCTACTCTATATGGTACAGGTGAAGCGCCTTTACCAGCGGGTAACGCTCGTTACAACATCAAAGATTTTGTGGTTCAACTACATAAGTTTGAGATTAAAAGTGGAGGCCTTACAGCCCGCGCTTACTATACCGCAGAAGATGCGGGTAAAACAACACAAAGTTCAGCTTTAGGAACTTCTGTTGCCCTTGCTCAACCAGGCGGTATTGAAAGCGGCTGGGGTGGTGCTTATTTAGCAAATTATTTAGGTGCTTTAGCTGGTGGTGCTGCTAATGTTCCCGCTTTTTTAGGACAGATTGTGGGTGACGTATTTACAGGCGGGCAAAGCTTCAATAACCTTGTCGGAGTTGAAAACAGTTTAAATGCGCATAGCTTTGCTAGATCTCAAGCAGATCTAAACATGTTAATGCCAGGAACTCCTGAATTTAACACTGCAGTAGCAAATGCAACTAATCAACCTATTTTATCATTCAATGAAAACAACGGTGCTTTGGGCGCAGTAATTAAAGACGTTTCAACGGTTACAACATTTGAAGCCAACTACGATTTTAAAGATGAAATTGAATTTGCCAATATAGTGATAGGTGGTATATACAGGAATTTTATCCTTGATACAGACGGGACATTATATACAGATTACGATGCACCAATTGAGTACAAAGAATTTGGAATGTATGGTCAATTACAAAAAGACTTGTTTGACGACAACGTCTCTTTAACAGCTTCTTTACGTTATGACAAAGTTGAGGTCATGGAAGACGCTAATATAACGCCAAGACTTGGATTGTTATTTAAGCTTTCTGAAAACAAAAACCTTAGACTTTCTGCTCAAGTAGGGTATAGAAACCCAACCAATCAAGATAAGTTTATTGGACTGTTCAATGGAGAAGAGGTATTATTAGGTAGTACAAGACAAAACATCGACAGGTTTGCAACAAACCTTGGAGGTTTTGACTGGACAGGAAATCAAGTATTTGAAACTGCTTTAAATAAAAGTGCTTGGGATAATGGAGGAAACATCGTGTCTGAAGTCTTAGATTATGTAGAAGCTGAAAAAGTAACTTCATATGATATTGGATACAGATACAACACTAAAGATTTCACAATAGACATGAACGCCTACTGGAGTGACTACAGTAACTTTATAGGAACTAATAGTGTATATGTACCTGCTGCGATTGGAGCACCTGCTGATGTAGCAATGGGTCTTGGAGCTTTTGCTCAATTTGGAGTTGACGCTAACTTAGATGTGCCATTTAGCACTCACGGATTTAGTCTTGAAGCAATAAAGAAATTTAGCTCAAGAATGACTTTTAACTTTATTTATGAGTACAACAAATTAGTTTATACTCCTGAAGCAAATTCAAATTTTGAATTAAGTTGGAATACTCCTGAGCACAGAGTTAAGTTTGGATTTGATTCTAAAATAACTGACAACATAAGCTTTGGAGCTAATGCACGTTATAACACTGAGTATTACTACGAGTCTTCGTTCATTGATGCGACGATTGATAGCAATACAGTTATGGATGCTAAGTTAACTTTTAACTTACCTATTATTTATTCTGGCCTTAAGATTGAGGTTGGAGGAAATAATATTGGTGGTCAAGAGTATGTAAGTATTCCTGGATCAGGTAACATAGGATCTCTGTATTATGCAGGGGTTAAAGTTGGATTCTAAAATCTAAACTTATTAATTCTATATAAAAAAACCCAGCACTATGTGCTGGGTTTTTTAATTAAAACTACTATCTTTGCAGCGCAAAAACTTAGTGTTTTTCGTCTCATTTTAGCTAAAAAATATAAACAATAAAGTAATGTCAAAAGTTACAGGTAAAGTTTCTCAAATTGTAGGCCCGGTTATCGATGTTGAATTCGGTTCTGGAGCAGACCTTCCAAAAATTTACGATTCCTTAGAAATCAACAGACCTGATGGGTCTATATTGGTTCTTGAGGTTCAATCTCACATTGGTGAAAATTCTGTACGTACCATCGCTATGGATTCCTCAGATGGATTGAGCCGTGGAACAGAAGTAAACGCCACTGGAGCGCCGATTCAGGTGCCTGTAGGTGAAGATGTTTATGGTCGTCTGTTCAATGTTATTGGAGATGCTATTGATGGCTTAGGAAACCTGCCTAAAGCAGGATCTGCTGGTTTACCAATACACAGACAAGCACCAAAATTTGAAGACCTTTCAACCTCTACTGAAGTTTTATTTACAGGGATTAAAGTCATTGATTTAATTGAACCGTATGCAAAAGGAGGTAAAATTGGATTGTTTGGTGGTGCCGGAGTTGGTAAAACTGTTTTGATACAAGAATTAATTAATAATATTGCCAAAGGCCACGGGGGTCTTTCGGTATTTGCTGGGGTTGGAGAGCGTACTCGTGAAGGAAATGATTTGCTTCGTGAAATGCTTGAGTCTGGTATTATAAAATATGGAGACGACTTTATGCACTCCATGGAAGAAGGGGGATGGGATCTTCAAAAGGTTGACAAGTCAATCATGAAGGAATCAAAAGCAACTTTCGTTTTTGGACAAATGAATGAGCCACCTGGAGCACGTGCACGTGTGGCCCTGTCAGGATTAACGATTGCAGAATATTTCCGTGATGGTGCAGGAGATGGTCAAGGAAAGGATGTATTATTCTTTGTGGATAATATTTTCCGATTCACACAAGCAGGTTCTGAAGTGTCCGCACTTCTAGGACGTATGCCTTCTGCCGTAGGATACCAGCCAACATTAGCCACCGAAATGGGAGCGATGCAGGAACGTATCACCTCTACAAAGAAAGGATCAATTACATCTGTACAAGCGGTATACGTACCTGCAGATGATTTAACAGATCCAGCACCGGCAACAACCTTTGCTCACTTGGATGCAACGACCGTATTATCTCGTAAAATTGCTGAACTTGGTATCTACCCTGCGGTAGATCCTTTAGATTCAACGTCGCGTATTTTGACCGCAGATATTTTAGGAGATGAGCACTATGACTGTGCACAGCGCGTAAAAGAGTTACTACAACGCTACAAAGAACTACAAGACATTATTGCAATCCTTGGAATGGAAGAATTGTCTGAAGAAGATAAACTAGCTGTTGGACGCGCACGTCGTGTACAACGCTTCTTATCGCAACCGTTCCACGTTGCTGAGCAATTTACAGGGCTTAAAGGAGTCTTGGTTGATATTAAAGAAACAATCAAAGGGTTTAATATGATTATGGATGGTGAGTTAGATCGCCTTCCAGAAGCCGCTTTTAACTTAAAAGGAACCATTGAAGAAGCCATTGAAGCTGGAGACAAAATGTTAGCTGAAGCCTAAAAATTAAACTATGTATTTAGAAATTATAACTCCCGAGATAACCGTATTCAAAGGCGAGGTAGACAGCGTCTCTGTCCCTGGTGTGAATGGTGATTTTGAAATGCTAAATAATCACGCAGCTGTGGTCTCTACCCTCAAACAAGGGTTCGTGAAAATTATTGGAGACATCACTCTAGATGACTCAAATAAATCTCAGTTTGAGAAAAAAGGTAAAGGATACTGGTATGCTGTAAAATCTGGAGCTATTGAAATGAATGCTAATAAAATTATTGTACTCGCAGATTAACTTTTCAGTCTTGTATAAAATTTAAAGCTCAAGCATCTGTTTGGGCTTTTTTATTTTCCAGTAAACTTGGCTTTGCGTTTTTCCAAAAAGGCAGAGGTTCCTTCTTCAAAGTCTTCCGTTTCAAAACACTTACCAAATTCAGCAATTTCAACGTCATATCCATTAACGCCGTCTGTATAATGGGCGTTAACCGCTTTTATGGCGGCGCTTATTGCAACAGATGAGTTAGATTTAATTTTAGCAGCTAGTGCATGACAGGAAGAAAGTAATTCCTCTTGAGTTACCACATAGTTAACCAGCCCGTAATCAAGTGCTTTCTGAGCATCAATCATGCTTGCAGTCATAATCAATTCTAAGGACCGACCCTTGCCCGCTAGCTGGGTGAGCCGTTGTGTTCCGCCATAACCAGGAATGAGGCCAAGAGAGACCTCGGGAAGGCCCATACGGGCGTTTTCGCTAGCAACCCTAAAGTGAGCAGAAAGCGCTAACTCCAAGCCGCCTCCTAAAGCAAATCCGTTGATGGCTGCAATCACTGGCGTACTTAGGTTTTCAACAAAGTCAAACAATAAATCCTGTCCTGTTTTAGATAAGGAGTGGCCCTGTTCTGATCCGAAGTGGGCAAACTCACTAATATCGGCTCCTGCGACGAACGCTTTCTCACCACTGCCAGTAATGATAATAACTTGGGTGCTAACCTCACTGTCTGCAGCCTTGAATGCGGAGTGTAGCTCCAAAATCGTTTCTTTATTTAAAGCGTTAAGCTTTGAGGGCCTATTTATGGTAATAGTTGTAATTCCATCTTTAAAATCACTAATAATATTGCTATAATTCATTTTGAGAATGTTTTGGAAAACGAATAATAAACTCACTTCCTTTGCCGATAATTGTTGAAAAGGAAATGGTTCCATTGTAGGTTTCGATTATATTTTTAATCATTGGTAGCCCAAGCCCCATTCCACTTGTTTTGGTGGTAAACTTAGGCTCAAAAATTTTATTTTCAATGGACTCAGTAATTCCACTGCCATTGTCTTTAACCTTAATAACAACATCTAAATCGTCGGAAAAAATAAGAATACTAACCTGAGGAGGGCGCTCTTCAGGGATGGATTGAATGGCATTCTTTACTAAGTTTGTAATTACTCTGATAAGTTGAGAGCGGTCAAAAGTTACATTAATCTGAGGTTCCTTTGGAAGGAATTCAATATCACTGTCGGGAAATATATCTAAAGTAAGCTCAACAACCTCAACAATATTTAGAATTTCTAATTTTTGCACTGGCATTTTTGCGAAATTTGAAAATGCCGAAGCAATTGAGCTCATTGTGTCAATTTGCTGAATGAGTGTTTTTGAATACTCATCTACTTTTTTAAGAATTCCGGGGTCTTGAGGGTCAAATTTTCGCTGAAAACTCTGAACACTTAAACGCATTGGAGTCAAAGGGTTTTTAATTTCATGCGCTACCTGCTTAGCCATTTCTCGCCAAGCTTGTTTGCGTTCGCTAGTCGCCAGTTTTTTTGCGCTTTCTTCTAAGTCGTCTATCATACTATTATAAGACTCTACCAGAGCTGAAACTTCAAGACTAGCGCCAACTAACTCGATTTTTTGATTGCTTTTTTCCAAACGAGTGCCTTTCATTTTATCGCGAATCGTCTGTAAGGATTTAGTAATATATTTAGACACAAAATAAGCAAATGCTATGGCTACTAAAATCATTACTAAATACGCATAGCTTAATCGAATTAAAAACTCATTAAGCTCACTAGAGTTTAGGCTATCGTCATCAAAATAGGGAACATTTAAGATCCCCAAAGGTTTCGCTTTATCATCTGTAAGAGTCAAATAAGAGGAGCGGTAATCTTCTCCAAAGCTTGTGTTTTTTTCTACATAACGCTTGGACGCACTCTGGTTTAGCTGACTTAATATGTCCGCTGACAAATAACTGTCAATTAGGGTGTTTTCAAGGCTTGGTTTTGACATTTTTATCAAATTACCTTCAAGATCATACAAATTAAAACTTACATTATGAACGTTCGCTATCTCATATATCTTGTCCTTGAAAATAAGATACAGATTCTCGGATTTCACCTCCCATGTCGTTTCTTTTAAGACATAGTTTATACTAGAAATTAGCTGTGCTTCTTTACGCTCCAATCGCATGCGATGGTAGTCTTGAGACTGCTCTCTATACTGAACAATGGTCACAGCCGCAATAAGAATGGAGGCTAATACGACCAACATAACCATATAAATAAAAATACGAGACCTTAAAGACAGCTTACGCTTTGGCATAGAAGTATACTTTTGTTAAATATAAATAAAAAAAAACAGTTGACTTATTAAATTACTCTGAACGCGTTTTTTTATATAATCTTACCCCAAGCATTAAAACAACTGCCAGCCCGACTAAACCCAACATACCGTAGGCCATATTAAGAGTGCTTTTTAGTAAAACCAAAAAGACTACTGCAAAAAGTATAAGGGTCGCTCCTTCATTCCAAATACGCATAAAATTGGAGCTGTACTTTATTTTATCCGCTTGTAATTCTTTGAAAATAAAGTGCGTTTTAAGGTGATAAATAATTAAAAGCGCTACAAACCCTAGCTTTGCATGCATCCAAGATTGCTCTAGCCAATAAGGCGCAAGTATTAAAAGCCAGCTGCCAAAGAGAATCGCTAGAATAGCCGATGGCCATGTGATAATGAACCATAAGCGTCTAGCCATTATTTTTAATTGAGCTGTTAAGATTTGTTTTTCTACAGCTGTTTTTTTGGTCGCCTCTATGTGGTAAATAAAAATCCTTGGAATATAAAATAGCCCCGCAAACCAAGTGATTACAAAAATTAAATGAAATGATTTAATATAGTTATAATAGTCCATAATTATGATTTTGAAATTAATTTCACAGATGTTTCTCTGTACAAAACATAGGCTGTTAGCAAGGTAGATAGTACGTCTGACACTGGAAATGCCATCCATACACCAAGTTCCCCATACCATAAAGGAAGAATGAAAATGAGTGGGATAAAGAAAAACCCTTGTCTAGAGAGCGTTAATAACAGTGCGGGAATGGCCTTTCCTACCGCTTGAAAGTAGGCGGACCCAATTAACTGAACTGCAATAATAGGCGTTGCTGCAAATACCCACCGCATAGCAGTAGGCGTTTTTTTAATCACCATTACATCTGTAGTAAACATTCGGGTAATTAGCTCCGGAAAGCTAATCAACAAAATAAAAACAATAGAAGCCATTACCATTGCATATATAATTGCAATTCGAATGGTTTGCTTAACGCGGTCATAGTTTTTAGCGCCGTAATTATAACCAGCAATAGGGACAAAGCCTTGAGTGATTCCAAAAATAGGAAACAAAGCAAACATTAGCATTCGAGAAACAATAGCGTAAGAGGTTACTGAGGTTTCCCCTCCAAAATCAAATAAAATATTGTTCATCAATAAATAAGTAACACTAACAACGGCTTGTCTTGAAAGAGTTACTGATCCTAAATTACTAATTTCTGCTACGATTGATTTTTGTAACTTGAAGTGTGGTAACGAAATTTTCATTTCTGAATTATTAGATATGAAAAACCATAATATAAATACAAAACACAGAATATAGGATCCGGTTGTTGCCCAAGCAGCTCCCATCATACCCAAGTCCATTACATTAATAAGAAGAACATCCAAAAGTAAGTTTGTAATAGACGGAATCATCATGGCATACATAGCAAACTTTGGCTTGCCTTCTGCCCTAATAACCGTATTTCCCATCATTGATAGCGCCAAAAAAGGAACACCATATAATACAATCCGGTAGTATATTTTAGCGGGCTCAAAAATAGTCCCTTTTCCTCCAAAAGCTGGAATAATAGTCTCAATATAATATAAACCAAAAAAGACTAATGTAAAGGTCAGAATAATGGTCATGGTAATTTGATTTCCAAATGTTTTTAGTGCTTTTGGTACCTGTTTAGCACCAAGAGCTCTAGAAATTATTGAAGACCCCCCTATCCCAATTGACATTCCCAAAGCGGCAATAAAAAAGGAGACTGGCAATACGACGTTAATAGCCGCAATGGCTTGTGAACCAATCCAATGACCCACAAAAATAGTATCTACTAAAATATTAAGCGACATGACTAAAATACCTATTGAAGCCGGAACCGCCTGCTTGATTAGTAATTTACCTATAGACTCTGTACCAAAATTATTTGAAGTAGATGGATTCATTAAATTGATTTATTGTGAAGACCATTCTGTGACCCACTTTGCTAAAAGAGACACCCACGCAGGGTCGTCATTCAAGCAAGGGATTGTTGTAAAATCTTTACCGCCAACCTCGTGAAATATTTCTTCTCCCTCCATTGCAATTTCTTCGAGAGTTTCAAGACAATCACTCACAAATGCCGGAGTGGCAATAGCCATCGACTTCGTGCCTTCTTTTCCTAAACGCTCAATCGTTCGGTCGGTGTAAGGACGCAACCATGGATCAAATCCTAAACGGGATTGAAAGGAGGTTGAGTACACCGATTGTTCAAGACCTAGTTCTTCTCCTACCAAACGGGTAACCTCAAGACACTGGTGTTTATAACAGTAAGCATGGGCTTCAGATGGAGTGATACAGCAAGACTTGTCTATCTTACAGTGTGATTTGGTGATGTCACTTTTGCGTATATGTCGCTCAGGAATTCCGTGGTAAGAAAAAAGCAAATGCTCATACGTTTTACCTTCTAAAGAGGCTTTGATAGTATTAGACAATACTTTTATGTACTCATGGTTATTATAAAAAGGAGGTAAGTCTGATAGCTTTAATTGTGGAAAATATTGATCTCTCAGTTCTTTTGCCAATACCAATATTGTTTCAGTAGTTGCCATAGCGAACTGCGGATATAATGGGATTATTAAAACCTCATCTACTCCTTGATCTACAAGTTTCTGAAGCCCCTTTTTAATGGTCATACTACCATAACGCATAGCGAGAGCTGTTGGAACCTCTACTTCCTGCTTTAATTTATTTTCTAAACGCTCAGATAATACAATTAAGGGAGACCCTTCTTCCCACCAAATTTTATTATATGCTTTCGCTGATATTTTAGGACGGGTATTTAGTATAATTCCTTTAACTAATAATGTTCGCGCCCATTTTGGAACATCAATAACACGCTCATCCATAAGAAATTCTCCTAAATATTTTTTAACATCTTTGGGGGTTGGGCTATCTGGAGAGCCTAGGTTTACTAATAAAACTCCTTTCATACTTATTAAGTTAAAGATTGAATATATTTTTTTGGGGTTGTCCCGTATTGTTTTTTAAATGCTGATATAAAATGACTGGCTGTGCTGTAACCTACTTTAAGCCCTACTTCGTTTACATTATGAGTACCTGACTCTAATAGCTTTCGGGCAACTTCCATCTTGTAACCAAATAAAAATCCAAAAACGGTTGTGCCATAAATTTGCTTGAATCCTTCTTTTAGCTTCTTTAAGCTCAAATCAATTTCAGAGGCTAAGGCTGTTAATGTTGGAGGCTCTAAAATGCGGTCAATCATAATGTCTTTTGCTTGGCGGATTTTAACAACATTTGATTCATCTACTAAAAAAGGACACTGTTCAATATTAGCGTCTTCTCCCCTATTAAAGTACAGACTCAATAACTCATAAGCCTTGCCTTTAAAATATAAAGACTTAATTGTTGAGTTTAAGTTATAATTAATAAGTTGATTTAAAACAATAGCTGTGGATGGAGAAATATGTCCATCCTTATAATATTTTTTATCCTGGTTGCCATCACTTAAAAAGGTGATATAATCCGCTTCATGTGAAAACAAACCGTGGAATTTTTTTATTGAAATCAAGACTGACACAACCCATGTATTAGGATCAACTTCTAAGTGTATAGGTAAATCTCTTTGGGGATTGTATAGTAATAATGAGTTTTCTTCTAAGATATTAAGGCCGTAAGTTCCGTTGTTAAACACAAACTTGCAGTGTCCCTTTAAACAAAAATGAAACTGAATAAATGAGCTATCTATTTCTTTCTCAAGTAGTTGAATATTGGGTGTTTCATTTTGATAAGTCATGACAACAAAACCAGACTCAATCATCGTTTCTAAAAATGACCCTTGAGCGATATTTTTTGGCTTGCTTGCCGCAGTTTGGATTTGGTCTTTATTTAGATTCATTATAAATAAAATTTAAGTTTAGTAACGTTTTATACCTGCAAAAATAAGAAATTATTCAAAAATAACTAAATTTTGGCTGTAAACCTCTAAACGACAAATAAAGTTCCTCTAGCGTTATTTTTAGATAATGAAAGCCCTTATTTTTGCATCAATATATTCCCAGTATATAATGGAGAACTTTAATGAATCTGCTAACAGCTATTTTTATGTCGTTGGCCTTAGTTATAAAAAAGCGGACGCCCAACTTCGGGGTCAGTTCAGTCTAGATCACAACGCTAAAACAAACTTATTACTACAGGCTAAGTCTAGTGGAGTTCAAAGTATTGTTGCTACCTCTACATGCAATCGAACCGAAATATACGGATTTGCTAGACATCCTTTTGAACTAATAAAACTGTTGTGCGACAATACAAAAGGAACCGTTGAAGATTTTCAAAGCGTTGCCTATGTCTATAAAAATACTGATGCCATTCAGCACATGTTTAGAGTTGGTGCTGGTTTAGATAGCCAGATTCTAGGGGATTTTGAAATTATTAGCCAACTGAAACTGAGTGCTAAAATCTCAAAAAAACACCAACTTTTAGATGCCTTTCTTGAACGTTTGATTAATGCAGTAATTCAAGCTAGTAAGCGAATAAAAACCGAAACAAAACTGTCGTCTGGAGCGACTTCAGTCTCCTTTGCATCCGTTCAATACATAAAGAAAACAATTGAAGCTATTTCTTCGAAAAACATCTTACTTTTCGGAACTGGAAAAATTGGAAGAAATACATGTGAAAATTTAATAAAGCATACCAAAAACGAACACATTACCCTCATAAACAGAACGCGTAATAAAGCAGATAAAATTGCGGGGAAATTCAAGGTACTTGCAAAAGACTACAGCCAACTACAAGAAGAAATTATCAAATCCGACATTCTAATTGTAGCCACTGGAGCACAAAACCCAACAATAGACAAGTATCTCATTCAAAATAAAAAACCATTATTAATTCTTGACCTTTCTATCCCTAAAAATGTGGATGATAACGTAACAGAGTTACCAATGGTAAGCTTGGTTCACTTAGATCATTTATCTCAAATGACGGATGAAACTTTAGAAAATAGAAAGCAATTTATCCCAGTAGCAGAAAGTATTATCGCTGAAATAAAGGGAGATTTTGAAGCTTGGTTGGAAAATAGAAAATTTGCACCCACTATCAAAGCGCTTAAAGAAAAATTACAAGTGTTTGCTTCGGCTGAAGTTGATAGCCAGCGAAAAAAAATAAACGAATTTAATGAAGCGCAAGCGGAATTAATAAGTGCTAATATAGTTCAAAAAATTACCAACCATTTTGCCCACCATCTTAAAGACGATTCTTTATCGTCAGATGATAGTCTTGAGTTAATAAAAAAGGTGTTTCAATTAGATTCTAAAAAATATGTCTAAAATTATTCGAATTGGAACGCGTGATAGCGACCTAGCTCTTTGGCAAGCCAAAACTGTGCAGTCACAACTAGAGCACCTGGGGCACCAAACCGTACTCGTTCCTGTGAAGTCAACTGGAGATTTAGTTCTAAATCAACCGATTTATGAACTGGGAATCACAGGAATTTTTACGCGAACATTAGATATTGCTTTGATTAATGAAGAAATTGATATTGCAGTACACTCCCTTAAAGATGTTCCTACCGCTTTACCTGAAGGCCTCGTTCAGGCGGCGGTTTTAAAACGAGGAAACATTAGAGATACTCTGGTGTTTAAAACAAATGAAGAGTTTTTGGCTCAAAAAGAAGCCATTATTGCAACGGGTAGCTTAAGACGTCAAGCCCAGTGGCTAAACAGATATCCCACACATACCACAGTAGGAATAAGGGGAAATATAAATACTCGTTTAGAAAAACTAGAAAAAAGTGATTGGAATGGGGCTATTTTTGCTGCTGCTGGTTTGGGACGCTTAAACCTAACCCCGGAAGATTCTGTCAATCTAGAATGGATGGTTCCAGCTCCTGCTCAAGGTGCTATAATGATAGCAACTTTGAAATCAAACACAGAAGCTCTTGAAGCATGTGCTGTGCTAAACCATGAAGAAACAGAAATATCAACAACAATTGAACGCCAGTTCCTAAACAAGCTAGAAGGTGGCTGTAGCGCTCCAATTGGAGCACTCGCATACATAAAAGAAGAAGAAATACATTTTCACGGCATAGTTTTAAGCCCAGATGGTACCAAAAAAATTGAAATAAAGCGAACAGCAAAACTTGGTGAGCACCACACACTAGTTGATGATTGTGTAGAGTTTATCTTGAGTCGTGGGGGTAAAACATTAATTGGAACAACCGCTAAAATAGAAGGACCTACAACTATTTTTTCCTCAAAATTATTAAGCCCTGGACAAAAAGACTTATTTAACAATAAACTTAACGTAGGAAGCTCTGACTTTATAAAAACTGCAGCCAACCGGATAAAGCCTGTTGTAATGAAGGCAACACACAAAAATGTGGTCATAACAAGCAAAAATGGTGTGGATGCTATATTAAACAACTGCCCTGTTGATGACTTAAATTTTGAAACTATTTACTGCGTAGGTAGACGAACAAAACGTCTTATTGAGCAAAAAATTGGCCCCGTAAAGCATACAGAAAAAAACGCCAAGGCGCTAGCAGAACACTTGGTTGAATTTATGGACGGCTCGGAAGTCAGCTATTTTTGTAGTGATATTCGAATGGATGATCTGCCAACTATTTTGAATGAAAATAATATAAAAGTACAAGAGGTTGAGGCCTATAGTACCAAACTAGAAGCACCTAAGCTTGCAGACTCTATAGAAGGAGTTATGTTTTACAGCCCTTCTACTATTCAAAGTTTTCTAGAAAAAAACAAGCCTAACTGTACCGCTTATTGCATTGGTGAGAGTACAGCTAAAGAAGCAAGAAAACACTTCAAAAAAGTACGGGTTGCAAAAATACCTACTGTTGAAAGTGTGATAGAGCTTGTCAATCAAAATTACATCTAAAATGTTATGATAAAAAACGACTTATTTTTAAAAGCACTCAAAGGAGAAACTGTAGAGCGTCCTCCTGTTTGGATGATGCGTCAAGCAGGCCGTTATTTGCCTGAATTCATTGCAATTCGAGAAAAATATGATTTTTTTACACGTTGTCGTACTCCTGAATTAGCGAGTGAAATAACGGTTCAGCCTATCAGAAGATACGGGATGGATGCTGCTATTTTATTCTGTGATATTTTAGTCATTCCACAAGCCATGAATATTGAGGTTCAAATGAAACCAAATTTTGGTCCTTATTTACCAAACCCTGTGCGCACACAAAAAGACGTTGACAATGTCATTGTGCCAGATGTAACCGTAGAGTTAGACTATGTATACCAAGCTATTAAAGCGACTAAGGAATTACTAAATGATGACATCCCTTTAATTGGATTTGCCGGATCGCCATGGACCATTTTATGCTATTGTGTTCAAGGGCAAGGAAGTAAAAACTTTGATAAAGCGAAAGAATTTTGCTTTATCAATCCAATAGCAGCGCATCAATTACTACAAAAAATCACAGATACTACTATTGCCTATCTCAAAGAAAAAGTTAAGGCTGGAGTCAATGCAGTTCAAATATTTGACTCTTGGGGTGGCATGCTTTCACCAACCGATTATCAAGAATTTTCATGGCAATATATCAATCAAATCATAGAGGCTCTCAAAGAAGAGGTTCCTGTGATTGCCTTTGGTAAAGGATGTTGGTTTGCGTTAGGAGATATGGCAAAATCCGGAGCTTCTGCACTAGGAGTTGACTGGACTTGTTCGGCACGAAATGCCCGCTATTTGTCCGGTGGGAATATAACACTTCAAGGAAATTTTGACCCTTCAAGATTACTGTCTCCCCCTGCAGAAATCAAAAAGATGGTTCACCAAATGATTAATGAGTTTGGAAAAGATAAATACATTGTAAATCTTGGGCATGGTATCTTACCAAATATCCCAACAGACAATGCAAAAGCATTTATTGATGCTGTAAAAGAATACCGAGCCTGATGAAAGATCGTTTTTTTAAATATATTCACGAGCTGCAAGACACAATCACTTCAAAACTTGAAATGATCGATGGGTCTGCAGTGTTCAAAGAAGATATTTGGAAACGGCCTGAAGGGGGTGGCGGGCGTACTCGTGTTATAGAAAATGGAACGGTGTTTGAAAAAGGAGGTGTTAATATTTCTGGAGTTCACGGTAAACTTCCGGCATCCATGCAGGCTTATTTTAAAGTAAAAGATGTTGATTTTTTTGCCTGTGGCTTAAGCTTAGTCTTGCATCCAAAAAACCCCATGGCTCCTACGGTACATGCCAACTGGCGGTATTTTGAAATGTACGACGAACAAGGAGCTGTAATAGATCAGTGGTTTGGAGGGGGTCAAGACTTGACCCCTTATTATTTGTTTGAAGAAGATGCGGTTCATTTTCACCAAACATGTAAAACAGCTTGTGATAAGCATAGCCCTGATTTTTATTCAACTTACAAAAAGCGCTGTGATACGTATTTTCATAATAGCCATCGCGAGGAAGCTAGAGGAATTGGCGGGTTGTTTTTTGATTATTGTAAAGCATCTAAAGAAATGAGTATGTCACATTGGTATGACTTTGTAAAAGAAGTTGGAGATAGCTTTCTAGAGGCCTATGTCCCTATTTTGGAAAAAAGAACTCAGTTGCCTTTTACAAAAGAAGAGCAAAACTGGCAAGAAATTAGAAGAGGTCGGTATGTTGAATTTAATTTAGTGCACGATAAAGGCACCCTTTTTGGATTAAAAACAAATGGAAGGATTGAAAGTATTTTAATGAGCTTGCCTCCAAAAGTTCAGTGGGTTTACGACCACCAACCTGAGCCTAATAGCAAAGAAGAACAATTAATGCGGGTTTTAAAAACCCCTAAAAACTGGGTTTAATATGTATCCAATAAAACGAAATAGAAGGTTACGATCAAATGAATCAATTCGCAGCCTGGTAAGAGAAACGGTGATCACACCAAACGATTTTTTGGTTCCTTTATTTGTTGTTGAAGGCAAGGGGATAAGGCATGAAATTCCATCAATGCCTAATTATTTTAGGTTTAGCTTGGATACCCTAGAAGCAGAAGTAAAACTACTTTGGAACTTAGGATTGAAATCAGTGCTGGTTTTTGTAAAAGTATCGGATGTCCTGAAGGATAATAAAGGAACTGAAGCGTTGAGCGCTAATGGATTAATGCAGCGAGCAATAAAAACAATAAAAAATATATGCCCAGAAATGCTGGTCATGACTGATGTAGCATTAGATCCGTATTCAATCTATGGTCACGATGGCGTTGTTTCTAAAGGAGTGATTCAAAACGATGATACTGTTGAGATTTTAACAGTCATGAGTTTGTCTCATATTGAAGCTGGAGCCGATTTTGTAGCCCCTAGTGATATGATGGATGGACGCGTTGCTAGTATTCGTGAAGCCTTTGAGGACGATGGCTATGTTGATGCAGGAATCATGAGTTACAGTGCAAAATATGCCTCTTCTTTTTATGGCCCTTTTAGAGATGCTTTAGACTCTGCCCCAGTCAATTCTAAAAATATTCCAAAGGATAAAAAAACCTATCAAATGGACTACGCTAACCGTTTTGAGGCCCTCCGAGAAACTGAAATGGATATTGATGAAGGCGCAGATATTGTAATGGTTAAACCGGGGTTGGCTTATCTAGATATTCTAAGAGAAATTAAAAATGAATTTGATGTGCCTGTAGCGGTCTACCAAGTAAGTGGCGAATATGCGATGATAAAAGCAGCAAGTGAAAAAGGCTGGCTAGATCATGATGAAACAATGCTAGAAACTACGATGGCTTTCAAACGTGCTGGCGCTGATGTTATTGCCAGTTATTTTGCTAAGGATATTGTGAAATTGATTTCCTAAGTTTTTATCATTAGAGGTCTTAATTCTTTTTCCTTACCTTAATCCAACTAAAATAACCCAAATGAAAAAATTTATAACACGTCTTGCTTTAGTATTTTCAGTCCTCATTGCAGGGCTTTACCTTACAGATACTGACTATATTTTAAAAGCCGTACAAACAGTCTATTTACAAGGAAACACAACTGCATCAATAGATGATTATCCCTTTTTTGAAAACAAAACAGTCAAAATTGGCAAGTCTAAATCGTGGCCACTTCACAAAAATTATAATAAAATCCCTGCAACAGAAAAACTTTTAGAGCTGCACAAAGCGCAAGGAACTGTTGCGTACATGATTATAAAAAATGATAGTATTTTATTTGAATCCTACTTTGATGGTTACGAAGAGAACTCTAAAAGTAATTCGTTTTCTATGGCAAAAAGCTATGTTAGTGGAATGTTAGGCAAGGCCATTATGGATGGGTATATAAAAAGTATTAATCAACCTGTGAGTGATTTTTTTCCACAATATAAGGAAGGACTTGCCGCTAAGGTGACTGTTGGTGACTTAGCGTCTATGGCATCAGGGTCTAGCTGGGAAGAATCTTATTACTCCCCATTTACAATAACAACACGTGCCTATTATGGCAAAGAATTAGAAAAGACTATTCTTGGGCTTAAAACCGTAGATGTACCAGGGAAGTCATTTAAATATGCTAGTGGAGACACCCAATTACTTGCCATGATTCTTGAAAAAGCAACAGGCAAAAAAATGTACAATTATCTTTCAGAAAGTTTTTGGATTCCTCTAGAAAGTGAAAATGAAGCGCTTTGGCAAATAGACAGTGAAGCAAATGACATGGTTAAGGCCTACTGTTGTATCGCTACAAATGCGAAGGACTTTGCTCGCTTTGGAAAACTCTATAAGGATCACGGAAAATGGAATGGCAAACAGGTTTTAGATTCTACATTTGTTGCTAAATCTATTAAGCCACGATTTGAGGAAAGTCCTCATTATGGATATGGATGGTGGCTTCGAAAAACAGAGGATAAATCATTTTTTATGATGGAAGGCCATTTAGGTCAATGTGTCATTGTAGAGCCAGAAGATAACATCATAATAGTCCGTTTAGGAAATGCCAAAGCCTCTTTTGGAAACAATCCTTACAATGGAGACATCAATACTTATATTGAAGAAGCTTATAAAATGCTTCCTAATGATCAACAAGCTCAGCCTTAAAAACTTACTGTTTATCGACGTTAAAACGATTCCAAAAACCGAATACTAATCCGACATCTCAGATGACTAGCTAAGGTAAGTGGATTCAAATCAAGCCAACAACTCAAAGAGTACTCCATTTGAAAGAGTTTTTAAAAATTGATTACATTTAAGACATGCAACAATCGCCTATTCTTATAATTAAAAACCTTCATGTCGCTTTTAAAACAGAAAGTGGATTAAATGAAGTCCTTTGCGGGATATCATACAATCTATATTCGGATGAAATTCTTGGAATCGTTGGCGAATCAGGGAGTGGGAAATCGGTAGCATCTCTGGCTATTATGGGGCTATTACCCCTAAAAAGTGGAGTTACTACTTTAGGGGAAGTTATGTTTAATGCTGAAAACCTAATAGACTGTTCTCAAAAACAGTTAGAGTCAATTCGTGGGAAAAAAATAGCCATGATCTTTCAAGAGCCGATGAGTGCTCTAAATCCATCCATTTGCTGTGGAAAACAAGTTCAAGAAATCTTACTTCAACACACAAACATCACAACAAAGGAGGCAAATAAAGAGGTGGTTCGTTTATTTAATGCTGTTAAATTACCGGAACCCAAAAAAACATACAAAAAGTACCCACATGAAATTTCTGGGGGTCAACTACAACGCGTCATGATCGCAATGGCTATTGCTTGTAAGCCAGAAATTCTAATCGCTGACGAACCAACAACAGCTTTAGATGTTACTGTTCAAAAAGAGATTATAGCACTATTAAAAACGCTTCAAAAAGAATTTAAAATGAGTGTTATCTTTATTAGCCATGACCTAGCGTTGGTTTCAGAAATTGCTGATCGGGTTTTGGTTATGTACAAAGGGGCTATCGTAGAAAAAGGAGATACAAAATCAGTGTTTAAAAACCCTCAAAAAGAATATACAAAAGCGCTTATTGGTGCTCGGCCTAGGCTTAAAAGTCGTTTAAAAAAACTCCCTACAATTAGTGACTTTTTATCAGGAATAATTCCCAAAGCACTTATTACAAAAACAGCTAGAAAGGAAAAACATAAAAATATTTATAGCAGTGCTCCTTTACTAGAAGTGATCAACCTTGAAAAAACATACTATTCTAAAGCCTCGTTCTTTGGAATAAAAACAGCACTTAAGGCAGTAGACAACGTTAGTTTTAAAGTCTATTCTGGCGAAACACTAGGGCTTGTGGGGGAGTCTGGTTGTGGCAAATCTACCCTTGGGAAAGCTATTTTACAACTCGATAAAGCAACTGCAGGCACTCTAAAATACAAAGGGGATGACGTTACAAACCTTTCTAAAAAAGCGTTGCGAACTTTACGAAAAGAAATTCAAATTATTTTCCAAGACCCCTATGCCTCGCTGAACCCTCGGCTCACGGTTGGAATGGCGATTATGGAACCCATGAAAGTACATGGGTTATTTAGTTCTGATAACGAACGAAAAGCGAGGACCATTGAAATTTTAGAGAAAGTCGGGTTAGAAGCAGCTCATTTTGATCGCTATCCTCATGAGTTTTCGGGTGGACAACGGCAACGAATAGGCATTGCTAGAACCATTGCTGTTCAACCACAATTAATTATCTGTGACGAATCGGTATCTGCCTTAGATATTTCTGTACAAGCACAAGTGCTTAATTTATTGAACACGCTAAAGGAGGATTATGGGTTTACCTATATTTTTATATCCCATGATTTGTCGGTGGTAAAGTTTATGTCTGATCAATTAATGGTCATGAATAAAGGCAAAATAGAGGAAATTGGCGAAGCTGATTCTATTTATGAGTCCCCGCAAAAAGAGTATACTAAAACATTAATTGAGGCAATCCCTAAAGGACTTTAAGATTTTTAAAAGAACAATAATGACATCAATTAAATTTAAGAGTAAAAAAGACGTCTTTTTCCAGGCTTTAATTCTTGGAATCGTAGGGGGTTGTATTAGCCTTATTGTGTCTGTGGGATTAGCTACGGGGCTTGATAAATCGAGTTACGTAACTATAAGTTTGTTGCTATTGGTTAGTGCATTCCTACTGTGGAGTTATTATGGCACTTACTATGAACTCACTCAAAAGCAAATAAAATATAACTGCGGGCCCATTAAAGGAAAGATTGAGATTAAAGAAGTCCGAGGAGTTGTTAAAGGGAAAACACTTTGGGTCGGCTTAAAACCAGCTACAGCCAGAAAAGGTTTAATTATAAAATACGGAAAGTTTGATGAAATTTATATTAGTCCTCAAACAAATGATGAGTTTATAAATCGGCTTTTGGAGCTAAATGATGCTATAAAAATAACGAGTTAGTCCAAAGTAAACTTGTAGCAAACACTAAAACTCCATTTCAGGCGCCTCTCCATCCACAATAAGATGGCCTTCAGTCGCATTTTGAATCGTTTCAACAGAAACCCCTGGCGCGCGCTCTAAAAGCTTAAAGCCTTGGCTGGTAACTTCCAAAACAGCTAAGTTAGTAACCACTTTTTTGACACAACCAACCCCTGTAAGAGGAAGCGAGCAGCGTTTTAGAAGTTTAGAATCTCCTTTTTTATTGGTATGCATCATCGCGACTATAATGTTTTCTGCACTGGCTACTAAATCCATAGCTCCACCCATCCCTTTAACCATATAGCCAGGGATTTTCCAGTTGGCTATGTCTCCGTTGTCTGAAACCTCCATAGCGCCTAAGATCGTAAGGTTTACATGCTTGCCGCGAATCATAGAGAAACTAGTAGCAGAGTCAAAAAAACTAGCCCCTTCAAGCGTGGTGATGGTTTGTTTTCCTGCGTTGATAAGGTCTGCATCTTCTTCGCCTTCAAAAGGAAATGGACCCATGCCCAAAACGCCATTTTCACTTTGAAATTCGACTTCAATATCCTCACGAACGTAGTTTGCTACCAGCGTAGGGATTCCAATACCTAAATTGACATAGTATCCGTTTTTAACTTCTTTAGCGATTCGCTTTGCAATTCCAATTTTGTCTAGCATGATTATGTTTTTTGTCTAACGGTTCGTTTTTCAATTCGCTTTTCATAGCCATTTCCTTCAAAAATTCGTTGAACAAATATTCCAGGAATATGAATTTGGTTAGGATTAAGTGAACCGACAGGGACTAATTCTTCGACCTCAGCAACCGTAATCGTAGCACCACCACACATATTTGGGTTAAAGTTTCTAGCAGTCGCCTTAAAAATTAAATTTCCAGCGGCATCTCCCTTCCAGGCTTTAACAAATGAAAAATCAGCTTTAAATGCCGTTTCTAAAACATACATTTTACCATCAAATTCCCGTGTTTCTTTGCCTTCGGCAACTTCAGTTCCATAACCTGCTGGTGTATAAATCGCTGGAAAGCCCGCTTGAGCAGCTCTGCAGCGCTCAGCTAAAGTACCTTGAGGGATTAACTCAACTTCTAATTCTCCCGAAAGCATTTGTCGTTCAAACTCATCGTTTTCTCCCACATAAGAGGATATCATTTTTTTTATTTGATGCTTTTGTAACAATAATCCAAGTCCAAAATCATCAACCCCTGCATTGTTAGAGATGCAGGTGAGATCTTTAATGTCCATATCAACAATTTCTGAAATGGCATTTTCAGGGATTCCACAAAGTCCAAACCCCCCCAGCATGAGGGTCATTCCGCCGGACAATCCCTTAAGAGCCTCTTTTACATTAGCTACCTGTTTGTTAATCATTATTTTAGTTTAGGATTAAAAAATACAAAAAAAAATTAGTAAGAAGCTGATTTTTCTAGAAATCAATATCTGGTGTAGTCGTTGTATTTACTTGAGGTATTATTTCACCATCTTCGTTTTTGGGTTCACAATCAACTTCTATTGAAAGTTCTTCAGGGGCTACGAACTCGTCTTTAGAAATGTTTAAGCCCTCAACTTCATAACAACTACGCATATAGTTTGCCCATATTGGAAGTGCCATAGAGGCGCCTTGCCCATAAGTGATTGTTTTAAAATGAGTGGATCGGTCCTCACCTCCAACCCAAACACCTGTGACTAAATTAGGAACCATTCCCATGAACCAACCATCGCTTTGATTTTGGGTAGTGCCTGTTTTCCCTGCTATTGGATTTGTAAATTCGTAGGGATAGCCTGTAACAATTTCTTTATAAACAATTTGATCTTTAGCAGCGCTATGTCGCAAGCGTTGACCTGAGCCGAACTGGGTAACACCCTCCATAAGCTTAACTGTTACATAAGCAACTTCTTCGCTCAATACATCCTTTGTCTTTGGTGAATGCTGAAATAATATAGTCCCATTTTTATCTTCAATATGGGTAACCATTACAGGTTTTGTATACACGCCTTGGTTTGCAAATGTAGAATAGGCTGCTACCATTTCATAAACACTTAGGTCTGGAGTCCCTAATGCTATTGATGGTACCGCCGGGATTTGTTGCTCAACACCCAAGCTGTTCGCCAAATTAATCACAGGTTGTGGCCCAATTTCATTCATAAGTCGAGCAGTAATTGTATTTCTAGAATTAGCTAGCGCTGATTTCAAAGTTTCAAAACCTCCATAGTTACCTCCAGAATTCTTTGGCGACCAAGGCTTCATGTTTCCATGTTTGAGCGCTTCAATTGTAATTTGAGATTTTGGAAATGTATCGCAAGGGGATAAGTGAAGCTGGTCAATCGCTGCTGCGTATACAAAAGGTTTAAAAGTGGAGCCTACTTGGCGCTTCCCTTGTTTCACCATATCGTACTGGAAGTGCTTGTAGTTGACGCCTCCTACCCATGCTTTTACATGGCCTGTTTGTGGCTCCATGGACATCATTCCAGCTCTTAAAAACGATTTGTAATATCGCATAGAATCTAAAGGTGTCATTACGGTATCTATTTCATTATTTTTTGCAGTCCAAGAAAATATTTTCATCGATACAGGCTTTTTAAAAGACTTAATAATCTCCTTGTTTGATTTTTTTAGGTCATACTTCATTTTACGCCAACGCTCTGAGCGCCTCATGCTCGAATTTAGCAAAGAAGCCACCTCTTCAGGCTCTAGATCTAAAAAAGGAGTTGTGGAATTTCTTCTCGCAGTATTTTGAACAAAAAACTCAGCTTGTAAGTTACTCATGTGGGTTTTTGTTGCAACCTCGGCAAAGGTTTGCATGCGCGAATCTATGGTTGTATGGATTTTTAAGCCATCTTTGTAAATGTTATACTTATCGCCGTTTGGATTTCTATTCAATGGATTATTAACCCATTGTTTCATAAAGCCCCGTAAGTATGATCTGAAATATGTTGCAATTCCTTCACGATGGGATTCTGGAGAATAATTAAGCCCTAGAGGTTGCTTTTGTAGAGAGTCTTTTAGGGCCTCTTTAATGTATCCATATTTAGCCATTTGGCCTAAAACTACATTTCGGCGATTCTTTGTACCTATTGGATTTCGCTTAGGGCGTGGATTATAAAGCGATGAGTTTTTAAACATTCCCACTAACATAGCAGACTCATTAATGCTTAAATATTTCGGCTCTTTCCCGAAATAAATTCTAGACGCAGAACGAATCCCATCTGCAAAATTATTAAAGTCATAAATATTAAAATATTGTGCTATAATTTCTTCTTTTGTATACTGCCTTTCTAATCGAGTTGCAATCACCCATTCTTTTATTTTTTGAGTTAGCCTCCCCATTGTATTTCGCGACCCTTCTCCATGAAAAAGTTGCTTAGCTAGTTGTTGAGAGATTGTGCTGGCACCACCTCCTTTCCCTAATTTAATAAAAGCACGGAGGGTTCCTCTCACATCAATACCTGCATGTTCAAAATAACGCACATCTTCGGTTGCTATGAGTGCATCTACAAGGTGTTTGGGTAAATCACTAAATGCGACTGGCGTTCTATTGTCCTCAAAATAAAACTTACCAAGTGTCTTCCCGTCTGAAGAAATGATTTCAGTCGCTAAATTAGTCCGTGGGTTTTCAAGCGCTGTATGGTCTGGCATTTCACCAAAAACCCCTAATGACGCCAATAAAAAAACAGAAATACCACTTAAAATCAGTGCTAAAAACATCACCCAAAACCAACGGATTGTTTTTGAAAAATTAGCAGATATTTTCTTTCTTTTTACCATGATAACAGCTTATTTATTAAATGGCTCAACACTAAAACCTACATCAATAATTCCATCAAGTATCGCTATTCCTTTAGGGTTCTCGCGAAGTCGCATGGCTTGTTGTATATGGACTTTATAAGTGCCTTCTTCGGAAAATACAAATGAGGCATCTACTCCTTTAAACCGAAGCTTATGTTCTTTGACAGACGTAAATCCAGATCCTAAAAGCTCTCCACTTGGTTTGGCCATTATATATTCTAAAGTGTCTTTTGTAACCTTTCCGTGCGGGTAGTTTAATTCTACTACTAAAAATATATTACTAAACTTATAATCGGTTGTTGTTCTTAATTTAACAAAAAGACTGTAAGAATTAAGGCTGTCTGGGGCCGCAAATTCATAGCTAACTGTTTCTTGCCTGTCCCAGCCACTAGAGACAGATGTATAACGGTCGAATAACTTATTTTGCTGACATGAAAATGCTACAGAGGCAAAAACAATTACACAAAAGACTAGTTTACTTTGCATTGTTGTTCTGGGGTCTAGGTTTTTTGGGGTTGTTCTGGTTTCTATTTGTGTTTTTACGGCGATTATTTTTTCGCCGGTTGTTGTTCTTTGGTTTGTCAAATCGGGTTAAACTATCCTGACCTACTACATTTTCAAAATCAACTTTAGCCTCTTCAATTAGTTCAGACGCATAATCTTCTAGGCTTTCAACTTTTTCTCTTTTGGCATTTGCAGCAATAATTTCATTGGCTTGAGTGGTAGTAAGTTTATGCCAGTTCATCCACTCCCCTTCATAGGCATACCACATATGCCCTTTAAAAATATCTGTCTTTTGGCATACGGCAGTCCCTTTTTCGGTTCTTAATTTGACTTCAGTTTTCGGAAATGCCTTTAAAGCATCTAAATAAGAGTCTAGCTCATAGTTTAAACAACATTTTAATTTCCCGCATTGGCCTGCTAACTTCAAAGGGTTTAATGATAATTGTTGGTATCTCGCAGCAGAGGTGCTTACAGACCTAAAGTCCGTAAGCCATGTAGAACAACAGAGCTCACGCCCACAAGAGCCAATTCCTCCCAACCTTGCAGCCTCTTGCCGCAAGCCAACTTGCTTCATTTCAATTCGAGTTCTGAACTCCCTTGCGAATAATTTAATCAACTCTCTAAAATCGACCCGTTCATCTGCCGTGTAATAAAAAGTTGCTTTACTTGCATCTCCCTGAAATTCAATATCAGATATTTTCATTTTGAGCCTTAAGTCAATTGCAAATTGCCTTGCCTTCACTTTCATTGGCTCTTCTTTTTCTCTAGCCTCTACCCATATATCAATGTCTCTTTGCGAGGCTTTTCTGTAAATTTTAAAAACTTCTTCTGGGGTTTCCGATATTTTTTTACGCTTCATCTGAACCTTAACCAATTCTCCGCTAAGCGTTACCATGCCGATATCATGACCTGAAGCCGCTTGGGTTGCAACTATATCTCCTATGCTTAATGTAAGGTTTTCGAGATTTTTGTAATATACTTTTCTACCATTTTTGAAACGAATCTCGACCCAGTTAAACGGGGTTACACCATTTGGAAGTGTCATATTAGAAAGCCAGTCAAAAACAGTGAGTTTATTACAACTATCTGTGCCACATGTACCATTGTTTTTACAGCCTTTAGGCTGTCCATCTTTTCCTGTTGAGCAACTTGTACACCCCATAATCTATATATATTGAATTTGTCAATGCCAATGACATTACAAATGCGGATTAATCTTACGATCTAAAACGTAAATATAAGATTATTTAAGGACTTAAAAAACGTCTCAAACATGATTTTAGAACTAAAAAGCGGAGGAGATTCGCGGCTAAATAGGCCTTAAGGTTTCGATAGTGTCTCGAAAACATTTCTCAGGTCTTTCTTGTGTGGCAGGTGGTCTGCACGTCCTTTTTTAAAAATATCATTGCTGTTGCCTTGTCCTTTTCGAAGTGATTTCTGAACTTCCGACGGCAAACGATTGACCTCCATACAATTAGATGAACAACAGTTTTCCATTGTCTGTTTGCAGGGATCGCATTGAATAAAAAGCAAATGACAGGCATCATTGGCGCAGTTGACATGAATATCCGCTGGTTCGCCACATTGGTGGCAACTGGCAATCACATCTTCTGATATTTTTTCTGCACGACGCTGGTCAAAAACAAAGTTTTTTCCTATGAATTTATTTTCAATTCCTTCGGCCGCTACTTCTCTAGCATAATTAATAATTCCTCCCTCTAACTGATAGACATTCTTAAAGCCTTTGTGCTTGTAATAAGCACTTGCTTTTTCGCAACGGATTCCTCCAGTACAATACATAACTAACTTCTTTGTTTCTTTATGATCTTTGAGGTCCTCTTCAATTAAATCTAAAGATTCCCGAAAGGTGTCAACGTCCGGGATGACCGCATTTTTAAAATGTCCTATTTCGCTTTCATAATGATTTCTCATGTCAACAACCACCGTGTTGTCATCCTCAATAAGCGAATTAAACTCGGATGCGTTTACGTGTGTTCCTATATCTGAAGAATCAAAAGTAGCATCGTTAAGGCCGTCTGAAACAATTTTGTCTCGAACTTTAACTTTCAGTTTCAAAAACGAAAATAAGTCATGTTCAACCGCGATATTAATACGGACATTTTTAAGGAAATCAATGGTATCTAGGTGCGATTTAAACGCGTCGAGATGATCTGCAGGTATGGAGAGCTGAGCATTGATTCCTTCATGAGCGACGTAAATCCGACCCAGAACATCAATGCGGTTCCAAAACAGAAACAACTGATTCCTTAATGCTTCAGGGTTGGTAATTTTAAAATATTTGTAGAAAGAGATGGTTAAACGATCTTTGCCTGCCTGTTGAATAAGCGCCGCTCTTTCAGTATTGCTTAAGGTATTGTACAGTTGCATGCTATACTTGTTTTTAAGTTAATAATGATTGAACGACAAAGGTACTAAATTTTGGAACATACGCTGTAAAAGTGAATGAATAGCATTTTCAAAATAATACAAAAAGGTTCGTTAAAATTTTAAAACTTTACAAAAGATATCTTATTTTAGCAAGAAGTATGAATTAGATACACAAAGACTTATGAGCAGCGAAAAAGACGCAAAATTAAAAGCCCTCAAGCTAACATTGGACAAGCTTGACAAAGCCTATGGCAAAGGCACAGTAATGAGAATGAGTGATGCCCCAGTGATTGACGTGGAAGTAATTCCATCTGGATCTTTAGGGTTAGATATTGCACTCGGCGTCGGGGGCTACCCTAGAGGTCGTGTTGTGGAAATATATGGACCGGAATCTTCGGGGAAAACAACCCTAACTTTGCATGCAATTGCTGAAGCCCAAAAAGCAGGTGGTATTGCTGCATTTATTGATGCAGAGCATGCCTTTGATCGTTTTTATGCTCAGAACTTGGGCGTTGATATAGATAACCTGATTATATCCCAGCCCGATAATGGTGAGCAAGCATTAGAAATTGCCGATAACTTAATAAGATCTGGCGCTATTGACATGGTTGTGATTGATTCCGTAGCGGCACTTACTCCAAAAAGTGAAATAGAAGGTGAAATGGGAGACTCTAAGATGGGCCTACATGCACGTTTGATGTCACAGGCGCTCAGAAAGCTTACGGGCTCAATTAGCAAAACAAATTGCACGATGATTTTCATCAACCAATTACGTGAAAAAATTGGAGTGATGTTTGGGAATCCGGAAACCACAACTGGTGGTAATGCCTTGAAGTTTTATGCTTCGATTCGGTTAGATATTCGTAGGTCTACACAAATAAAGGACAGTGAAGGAAATGTATTAGGGAACAAAACACGTGTTAAGGTTGTGAAAAACAAAGTAGCACCTCCTTTTCGATTGGCAGAATTTGACATCATGTACGGCCAAGGAGTTTCTAAGGTTGGAGAAATCCTAGATGTTGCTGTTGAGCACGAAATTGTTAAAAAGAGCGGTTCGTGGTTTAGTTATGCAGATACCAAACTTGGCCAAGGTCGAGATGCTGTGAAACAAATGATTAAAGACAATCCAGAGTTAATGGATGAGTTAGAAGAAAAAATAAAAGCTGTTCTAAAAGATGCTTAATTTAAAATCCCGAAGAATCGGGATTTTTTATGCCTTTGAATCAGCAATTAAAGAGTTTGAGATTAAATCATATACTTGAGAGCTCAATGTTGAAGTGTCTTCCGTGGTTAAATCGCTTGTTGAAATTGATGGAAACACTTTTACGCGCATTTTTCCAGCGCTTCCACTGAAAAAGCTATACGATAGTCTTTCTTTATTGTCGTAAAAGATTAAGGGGACTAGTGGAATTTGATGATTAATTGCAAGACGAAAAGCCCCTGCTTTAAAACGATCTAAAACTACCGATTCGTCTGGAACTCCCCCCTCTGGGAAAATACAAATACTTGCACCTTCCATGATCCGTTTTTGAGCTCTAATAAAAACTGCTTTCCGGCTTTTAGGGCTACTTCTATCTACCAAAATACAGGTACGTTTATAAAAAAACCCGAATATGGGTATTTTAACTAATTCCTTTTTCCCGATGAAAACAAAAGGGTGGTCTTTAACCGCAACGAGCATTAACATAATATCGGTCATTGAGGTGTGATTCGCGACAAAAACATAGCTTTGTCCTTTGACTAAGTTTTCCGATCGCTCAACACGCCAATAACAGCCCATTCCAATTAAAATACATTTAGCCCAAATTCTGGCAAGCTTGAAAAAATATGGATACCATTTGGGTTTTAAAACTGAAATAAACAAAAAAGGAAACATTAAGATAATGATTCCGGCTACAAGCACATAAAACCAAATTCTATAGAAAAGCCAAAATGGATACTTAATAACTTTCATCGCGTTCAAAATTACTAAAAAAATTGAGCTATTGGGTCAAAAAAAGTACCTTTGCTAATAATTCAGACAAATAATAAGTAAAATGGCAAGAATTTTAACTGGTGTACAGAGTACTGGAACCCCGCACTTAGGAAATATTTTAGGGGCAATTATACCTGCAATTGAAATGAGTAACGATCCAGAAAATGAATCTTATCTGTTTATTGCAGACATGCATTCTTTGACACAAATAAAAGATGCCAATACGCTTCGTCAAAACACCTATGCTACTGCTGCTACTTGGCTGGCTTTTGGCTTGAATATCGAAAAGACCTTGTTTTACAAACAAAGCAGCGTACCGCAGGTAACAGAATTATCTTGGTATTTGAGTTGCTTTTTTCCATTTTCAAGATTAGAATTAGCGCACAGTTTTAAAGACAAATCAGATCGGCTAGAAGATATAAATGGGGGCCTGTTTACATACCCAATGTTAATGGCTGCAGATATTTTACTGTACGATGCAGATATTATTCCTGTAGGAAAAGACCAACTTCAACATATAGAAATGACCCGTGATGTTGCTTCAAGGGTGCACGCTAAGGTTGGAGATGTTTTTGTAATTCCAGAAGCTAAAATTCAGAAGGATAACATGTTAATCCCAGGAATTGATGGTCAAAAAATGAGTAAAAGCAAAGGAAATGTGATTGATATTTTTCAAACGGACAAGGCGCTTAGAAAACAAATCATGTCTATTCAGACCGACAGCACGTCGCTAGAAGCGCCGAAAGAGTGGTCAAGTTGTAATTCTTTTGCAATTTATAAATTACTAGCATCTGATTATCAAATCGCCGAAATGAAGAGAAACTATGAAGCTGGTGGATACGGATATGGCCATGCCAAACAAGCATTATTTGAATTAATTTGCGAGCAGTTTTCAGAGCAAAGAAAGCTCTATGCTTACTATATGGACAACTTAGAGGAAATAGATCAAGCTCTCGAAATTGGTGCTAAAAAAGCAGCTAAAGTAGCGAATGGTGTATTAGACCGTATTCGTGGAAAAATAGGCTATTAAACGAACAATTAACTTATTCTAAAATGAGGAGATCAGGAAATCCCGCGCTGAGCAAAAGGACTTTTAATAATTTAAAATCAACCACTGGGGAAGTGATGACTCTTGACGGTACTGTGAACAAAACAGCCATGAGCCTCGCTATTTTGTTGTTTGCGGCCTACTACACGTACAGCAATGCAATTATGGATTACGTTTTGATTGGGTTGATTGGTGGATTTATTGTTGCACTAGTCACTATTTTTAAAAAAGAGTGGTCGCCTATAACAGTCCCAATATATGCCGTTCTGGAAGGGCTGTACCTTGGAGGTGTTTCTAAAATATTTGGGAACATGTTTGAACCAGGAATTGTTCCCCAAGCCATTTGCTTAACTTTGGGTATTTTAATTGCTCTTTTATTTGCCTACAAAACAAAAATAATTAAAGTAACAGAAAATTTTAAACTCGGTGTATTTGCTGCCACTGCTGGAATTTTAGTGGTCTATCTAATTAGTATTTTGATGAGCGCGTTTGGAGGCAGGGGTTTGCCAATCATGGACCCCACAAATACATCGATGATAAGTATTGGGTTTTCTTTATTTGTGGTTGGGATCGCATCCCTAAATTTGGTTATGGATTTTGATTTTATTGAGCAAGGAGTAGAAAATGGTGCGCCTAAATATATGGAATGGTATGGCGCTTTTGGGCTATTAATGACCCTGATATGGCTCTACCTTGAAATACTCAAGCTACTGGCAAAGACCAGCTCTAGAAAGTAAATTTAGCTCATAAACTAAAAAAAGTCTTTTTTTTAATAAAAATTTTCTAACTTTGGTTTCATGCAATTAAGCCAGTACATAAGTGACTTACTATACCGCTACGAATGTGTAACGATCCCTAGTTTTGGGGCGTTTTTATCACATCCTATTTCGGCACGAGTTAACGTTGATACAAGTGATTTTTATCCGCCACAAAAACAGCTTTCGTTTAACATTCAACTACAATCCAATGATGGATTATTAACAAGCTATATTTCTGAAGTAGAAAAAATTAGCTTTGAGATGGCGAATCGCAAAATTCAGAAACAGGTTATTCAACTCAAATCTCGTTTAGAAAAAGGCGAAACAGTTGAGTTTAAATATATTGGTGAATTGGCATCTTCTAAACAAGGGGTGATAACGTTTGTTCCTTCTGATCATTTAAATTACATGACCCAGGCTTTTGGATTGGCAACATTTGTCTCTCCCTTAATTGAAAGAAAGGCCATTGTTAAGGAGATAGAAAAAGACGGAGTAATTGCTTTATCTTCCAGACGAAAAAGATCAAAACAATTCATGCGATATGCTTCTATGGCAGTTGTTTTTCTTGGGTTAAGCGGCTCTATTGGGTCTAACTTATATCTTGTACAAATTGAAAAAGAGAATACCCTTGCACAAGAACGTGCCACTGTAAGATTAGATACTAAAATTCAAGAAGCTACCTTTATTATTGAAAATCCGCTTCCAGCTGTAACGGTAAACTTGAAAAAACAAAATGGAAGTTTTCATATTGTTGCTGGCGCTTTTAGAGTAGAAGCAAACAGTAATAAAAAAATGCAACAACTAAAAGACCTAGGCTATAATGCACGCCGGATTGGGGTGAATAGGTATGGATTACACCAAGTTGTTTATGAAAGCTTTGAAACGCGAAAAGAGGCAGAAAAGGCTCTATTCAAAATTAGAAAAGCACACAACCGTGCTGCATGGTTGTTGATTAAAAACAGGCCTTAATTTCTCCTATTGACTTAAATACTTAATGTTGTTCGGATCTTCGTCCTAAATAATCTTACATGTTATAAACTTATGGAACCTAAATCCCCACAAGCCTCAAAAACAATAATGACTGACACGGTCTTACCAAGTGAAACCAACGCCATTCATACTCTGTTTGGAGGTGAGCTATTGGCGCGGATGGATCGTGCTGCCAGCATATCTGCACAACGACATTCCGGACAAATCGTGGTAACGGCATCTGTCAATCACGTTGCCTTCAAACATGCTGTTCCTTTAGGAAGTATTGTCACAGTTGAAGCAAAAGTATCTCGAGCTTTTAAAAGCTCAATGGAAGTGTATATCGATGTTTGGGTAGATAACAAAACCTCGAAGAGATCTGTAAAGGTCAACGAAGCTATTTTCACCTTTGTGGCTGTAGACGACAAAGGAACCCCTGTTTTAATTCCACAACTAGTCCCTGAATCAGAACAAGAAATTCAACGATTTGAAGGGGCGCTGAGGCGCAAACAATTGAGTTTGGTTTTAGCTGGAAAAATGAAAGCGCAAGAGGCAACGGAACTTAAAGCGCTTTTTACATAGTTGGTGAGTATTTTGAACATAAAACTTACTTGATTTTGGAAAGACTCAAAGCCACACCAAAGCCAATTAGTCCTCCTCCAACAGTATTCTCATTTAAAAAAATACAAATAACGCCTACTATAAGTGACTTAATCCCAATTATTCTTTTTATTATTTTCAAACGACTTTTATAGTTTATAAATCCACTTTGAAGGGTTTTGAGTAGAGCTGTCTTTAAATATTCCAAAACTAAGGATAGATTCCCCTGAGGCTTTATTTGTAATCACCTCTCCTATAGCTTGCTTTGTAACGACCTTATCTCCTTTATTCACGTAAAACTTAGACAGGTTTTTGTAAACAGTAATGTAGTTTCCGTGTCGAATCAAGATGGTGTTATTGCCATTTTTGGGTGTCATAATGCCTTGTACAACTCCTTCAAAGACAGCCCTAACTTGCCCTGACTTACTTGTTGCGATACGAACTCCGTTGCTTTTAATCGTTAAAGAAGGGTCAATGGGGGACGGGTTATTTCCGTAACGTAATTTTACCACACCATTAGCCACGGGCCATGGAAGTTTTCCTTTATTAGAAGTGAAGTTTGCAGCTAATATCTTTTGCTCAGGGGTCAATGAAAACACTTTAAGTTTAGAGGATTTACCTGCTTTTTTATTAGAAGCTGCTATCGCTGCCTGAATGATTTTTCGAATCTCTTTGTCAATCTTCTCTGTCTCGCGCTGCTTTGTTTTTATCTGGGCTGAATACTGAGATAAATCAGCTTTAATATCCTTTATAAGGGATTCTTGCTGCTGTAGCTCCTGGTCTAGGGTTGACTTCGCAATTTTATTTTCTGCGATAAGGATTTGCTTATCCTTTTTTTGCTTTAAGAGTTTAATATTAAGTGATTGCATGTTAGCGGTTTCGATCTTTATCAATTCTGCCTGCAGCTTTTGATAGTCTGCATATTGCTTTATGTACTGCAAACGCTTATAGGCTTGCTGGAAATTACTTGACGACAGTAAAAACATAAGCTTGTTCTGGTCTGCCCGGCTCTTGTAGGCCTTAACAATCATCTTTGCATAATCCGCTTTTAAGGCTTTTAACTTTAGTCGTAATTTAGATATTTTGGTCTGGTTGCTATTGATCTCGCGTGTTAGAAGATTTGCTTGTTGGTTGGTGATGCTGATTAAATTTTTACGTTTTTTAATCTTGAAGTTTAAATCTTCAACAACAGAAAAAACGGACTTCTGTTCCTTTTTTCCCGCAAACAACAACGTACTTATTTGCTGTATTTCACGCTGTAATTCACGACGGCGTTGTTCTAATTCTTGCTGTTTCTTACTTTGAGAAAAACCACTTAAGTGCAGCATTAATGTCAAAAATAGAACGGCGAATGTAAAGCGTGAGTTAGTTAATTTCATTTTAGTTCAATTGCTTTATATCCCTTAGGAATCTTAAAAGGAAAACGTAAAGACTGACCCAAAATTACGGATTTTAAATTCAAATTTAAAGTCGTTTGCACATCCGAGATGGTCGCGGTGATGGTCATCTTTTCTGGAAGTACCAAACCATCTATTTTTTGATAAGACGGATACTGAATATTTAAGAAGTTGCGATTTGCTTGTTGACTCAATTGTTGAGAGTCCATTTTAAAGTAAGTAGGGTTGATTAAGTATAAAAGGTCAAATAAATCGTTAGATCGTTTAGGCCTCAACTCATAAGAGCTGGGGTGTACTGTTTTGTTAAAACGATTTGGGTGAATCTCAAATAGTGCTTCGCCCAACAAAAGGTTTTGAAGGTTTTCAAACTGTAAATCTGTTCCTAAAAATGAATTGATAAGCGCATAGTCGCCATCAAAATAGGTGTTGTCCAGCTTATTGTAGAAACGAACGCGGTCGGGAGTAATTTTAACGCGTACCATATTTAAAAAAGCATTGACCCAAATAGTGTTATCATAGCCCATTCGAAGCGTTAAGGTATGCGCTTCAGAGCGATCCCCTTGGGTCAATTCAACTTTAAGTCGCCCTTGAAGTGTGGTAAATCTTGACTGGAATTTATTATGGTTTTTAACAATTTTATTCACGGACATTCGTCTCTCTAATCCGCTAGAAGTGCTCAATGTTTTAGTGCTTTTACAACCTAAAAAAAGAACGATTAATGCTAAACTATATATTAGTTTTTTCATGGGTTTTTTTCTAATGACAGAGCCTTATTTTTAAACGAGTCCGATTCTTTAATATTTCCTTGCAGCCTAAAAGTAGTACTTAATTCTCTGTAAAAGTTACGTTGAAGTGTTTTGTTATCGATGACGTAATCTAGACCCATTATTAAATAATCCGAAGCCAACTCCAAATTGTTAAGCTGTCTGTTCGCTGTGCCATTTACTAAATATAAAAGAGGTTGCGACGGGTAAAAATCTATTTGCTTATTGGCAAAGTTCGAGGCTTTTTCAAATTGATTGGTTTCTAAATACAGCAGTGCTAAGTTTTTTATAACGTTAAAATTATTAGGGTCAAATTCTAATGCTTTTTGGTAATACGAAATTGCTTTTTGAGGGTCTTTTTGATTGTAATAATAATTTGCTAACTCCAAGTCAGAACGCGTTGGCGCCTTTTGGTCAGCCGCATTTGTAACCTCGATTAATGCAGATTGATACTGTGGAAATTTCGCCACAAACTGTATAAAGTCATTCAACACCTTTGCTTTAATAGCGGGTTCGACAACACTGCTTATTGTGACAGTTTTCATCGACTCAATCGCTCTATCATAGTCTTCAGAGTCCAAATAAAACTTATACAAGGCGACATGAGCTAAATGAGATTTTGGGTGTTGTAACAAAAATGATTGCGCGGTCTCAAACGCTTCTTGATTTTGATTTATGTTAATGTAAGCGTAGATTAAATTTATAAAATTACGGGGCGTTTCGGGTGACTCCATTAGACGGTAATTTAGATGCGCAATTCGCTTGGCTTCCTCTCCACTCAAATCATAGACTTCCTCTCTAATTTCATCTCTTATTGGACTAATTCCTAAGTTAGTATCTAGTCTATCTAGGACGCTCAATGCCTCATTATAATTGCCAACATTTATATACAAGTTGGCCAAATCTTGATGATAATCAGAGCTCCTATACAGTAGAGGTTTTAGCGCTTCAATAGCATCCTCATAACGCGCTTGTTCCACATATAAATGATACAAGCTTTCTTTATACCAAAAGTTAGTATCATTTAATGCAATCGCCTTTTTGAAATTCATTTCAGCTTTTTGGAATTGTTCGTACTTAAAATAATTGGTTCCTAACTCAAAAAAAATAGCTGATTCAGAAGAATCTATTTCTATGCATAACAGTAACTCTTCGATTGCCTTAGAGAAATTTTCGAGGGCCTTATGTTTTAATGCCTCATAGAAGTGGGCTTGGAACTCAACGTGATAGGAGTCTTCCGAAGCAGACTCGGTAGAGTCTATTTCGATTTGAGAATGTGCTCCAAAAGAGAGTGTTAAAGCGCAAACAACAACTAAACTATATTGAACTATTTTCATTAGTTTCCAGTACTGCCAAAACCACCTTCACCTCTAGAGGTTTCATTTAATTCTTGGACTTCAATCCATTCAGCACGCTCGTGTTTCGCAATCACTAATTGTGCAATTCGTTCGCCATCTTCGATCTTAAAGTCTGTGGTAGACAGATTGACTAAAATTACACCGATTTCCCCTCGGTAATCAGCATCTACTGTTCCGGGGCTATTAAGGACTGTTAAGCCATGTTTAGCCGCCAAACCGCTTCTAGGGCGTACCTGCGCTTCAAATCCAACAGGGAGCTCTATTTGTAGACCCGTTTTAATAATTGTACGCTCTAATGGTTTTAAAACAATAGGCGCAGATAAATTCGCATGAAGATCCATCCCTGCTGACGCTATTGTTTCGTAGGCTGGTAGTTTATGTGTTGATTTATTTATGATTTTAATCGTCATCCTGTTTTTTTAAAAGTTGTTTAAGCATTGTTTTTTCATTGACCCAAATAATCATGAGAAGTACGGCGATGAGCCCAAGACCAAAAATATAATGTGCTCTGAATTGATAAAAAGAAAGCGCTGAAAAAAGAATAGAAAGACTGATGTACAGTGCTATTTTTTTTAGGTTATAAGGAATAGGGTAATATTTTTTTCCAAAATAATAAGACAATAGAGTCATTGTAAAATAGGCCGCCAAGGTAGCTACTGCAGATGCCATATAATTAAATTGTGCTATAAACACTCCATTGATAACAAGGGTTATTAATGCGCCAAACACCGAAATATAAGCCCCAAATTTGGTGCGATCTGTGACTTTATACCAAACAGATAAGTTGTGATAAATTCCTAGAAACAAATAGGCTAGCAATAAAATAGGAACCACAGCCATCGCTTCCCAATAGGCTTCATTTGGAATAAGAAGTGCTTTCAAAAAATCAATAAATACAACCACCGTGAGTAATATGACCGCACCAAAAACAACAAACAACTCCAGCACTTGAGCATAATTTTTTTCAGCGCCCTTGGTTTTAGAATGACTGAAAAAGAACGGTTCAATTCCTAAACGATAGGCAGTCGCAAAAAGTATCATAAACAAAGCAAGTTTATAACAAGCCGAATACATTCCTATCGAGGTTTTAGCAATTTCTTCGGGCAACAAACGCTCCAACAAAACACGATCAAACGTTTCGTTCACAGAAAAAGCAATGCCTGCAACCAGCACTGGCAATGCATACCTCAGCATTTTTTTCCACAAAAGAAAATCTATCTTGTAATTGATTTTGAAATAAAAACGAAGGAGCAACAGCAAAGTGATCCCGCTCGCAGCTAGGTTGGCAATAAAAATATAACTGACTTCAAAATTAGCGACGTAAATGGCGTCCCAAAGCTTGGCACCAGATGCTAACAATTTAAGATATACCAGCAAAAAAACGTTCAATCCAAGGTTGACAACAACATTGGTTAATTTGACCAAGGTATATTTTACTGGTTTACCCTGAGCGCGCAAATAGGCAAAGGGTATAATAACCAAAGCATCTAAAAATAAGGTCCAGATAACCAGAACAATATAGTTTACATGTATATGTGTGAGTGCTGCAATTTGGTGTTGAAAAGCTAACCCAAGCACCAAAAAGCCAAGTGAAGTTAATAGAAGAGAGACGGAGGCAGTGCTTAAAACAGACTCTTTATTTGCTTCTTTATTAAAAAACCTGAAAAAAGCAGTTTCCATGCCGTACGCTAGTACCACATTAAAAAGCACAAAATAGGCAAAGATTAAAGAAACATCCCCATAATCAGATACGTTTTGGAGCACTGACTTATCAGTGTGTAAACGCACCAAAAGAAAACTTAACATCCGTGGGGCCACTGTGGCAAGCCCATAAATGAAAGTTTGTTTATATAAAGTTTTTAAGACGCCCAAATCACTGTATTTGATCCTATAAAAATACACATTTTAACCAACAAACTATAATCGTTACTTAGTGCTTTTTTGGTGGCGCGGAGGGATAGACTATATGGGGAGCTTTTTTAAGGTCTGAAATCTTATAGTAATGCCGTTTGTCTTGAAGCCTATAACTTATCACACACTCGTTGTTGGCTAGCACAAAGGGCGATAAATCAAGCTGGTATATAAGTTTGTTTTGAAATTCATCCTTTGGATTTGAAGTCATTATCAGATCCCTTGACCGGTTGAGAGTCGTCTTGAAACGCCCAATAATCGAACTTCCTTTATTTTCAACTATAGCTTTTTCGCCTCTGAAATGAATACTATCTATCTCTACGTTTCGAATGTCTGAAACCGGCAAAAACACATTGATCCCTGAGCCTCCACCTTCAATACCCGAAATCCAAGAGCTGTAGTAAGGGGCCGTAATTATAAAAGGTGCTGCGTCTGTAAAAGTATTTGTTTTAACAGTTGAGCAGTTGATAAAACTCGCCGAAATAAGAAAGTAAAATAATAAGCGACTTTTATTGTTCATCGGAACTGTATAATTATTGTTTGATTAAAAGTAAGTAAACAATGTGTATACCACAAAAAAAGCCTTGCGGATGCGAGGCTTTTTAGTATAATTTAATGATCTACTTTAGCCATTCAAAGCTTCTGCTCCGCCAACAATTTCTAAAATTTCATTGGTAATAGATGCTTGACGTGCTTTATTGTAAGTCAATTTAAGTTGATCTCTAAGTTCTGTAGCATTATCGGTAGCTTTGTGCATCGCCGTCATTCGTGCGCCGTGCTCGCTTGCAAAACTATCACGAATGGACTTGTATAATTGAGTCTTTAATGACTTAGGAATCAAGGTTTCAATAATCTCTACTTTAGAAGGCTCAAATATATAGTCAAGGTTTGCATTAGTCTCGTTTTCTAATGGCTCAATTGGCAAAAACTGCTCTGTCATGATTTCTTGAGTTGCTGCATTTTTGAATTTATTATAAATAACTTCAATCTTGTCAAATGCCTTCGATTCGAATTGCTCCATTAGCATCTCTGCAATTGCAGCAACACTGTCAAATGTTAGGTCGTCAAACACAGCACTCTGGTTAGAGATAACATCAAAGTTTTTAGAGAGTGCGTCGTTAGCTTTTTTGCCAATCGCGACAATCGACACCTTGGCGTCATAGCTTGAAGCAGCGGCTGTAGCCTGCTTTATAATGTTAGAATTAAATGCTCCACACAAACCTCTGTTAGAAGTAATCGCAACAATAAGCACGTTTTTTACATCACGTTGTTCAGAAAATTTACTTCCAGAATCGGAGTCTAAAGTGGCGCTAAGATTTTGTAAAAGCTCTGTTAATTTGTCCGAGTAAGGTCGCATTGCTGTGATGGCGTCCTGTGCTTTTTTCAACTTAGCAGCAGATACCATTTTCATAGCGCTTGTAATCTGCATCGTTGAAGATACGGACGCTATTCTATTTCGGATTTCTTTTAAATTTGCCATACTATTGTTTTCTTAAACTAAGCGCTATATTTACTTGACAACTCTTTTGCTACCGCTGTTAGCGTGTTTGTAACTTCATCTGTTAATTTGCCTGATTTCAACGTAGCAAGTACGTCGCTGTGCTTAGCTCTTAAAAACTCGATATATTCAGTTTCAAATTCTTTTACTTTGTTGACAGGAACAGCTCTCAAAAGATTCTTTGATCCTGCATAGATGATCGCTACTTGATCTTCTACTTTGAAAGGATCATTCTGTGCTTGCTTCAAAATTTCAACGTTACGTCGTCCTTTTTCAATCACATTTAAAGTAACAGCATCTAAATCAGATCCAAACTTAGCAAAGGCTTCCAATTCACGGAATTGAGCCTGGTCTAATTTTAAGGTTCCAGATACCTTTTTCATTGCTTTAATCTGTGCATTTCCACCCACACGAGATACCGAAATACCTACGTTAATTGCTGGACGTACTCCAGAGTTAAACAAATCGCCATCTAAAAATATTTGTCCATCTGTAATCGAAATTACGTTTGTTGGAATATAAGCAGATACATCACCTGCTTGTGTTTCAATAATTGGAAGGGCTGTTAAAGAACCTCCGCCTTTTACAATCGGCTTTAATGATTCTGGTAAGTCGTTCATGTCTTTTGCAATTTCATCGTTGTTGATGACTTTTGCTGCGCGTTCCAATAAACGGGAATGTAAGTAAAATACATCTCCTGGATACGCCTCACGTCCTGGAGGACGACGTAATAAAAGTGATACTTCACGATAAGCAACTGCTTGTTTTGATAAATCATCATATACAATCAATGCTGGACGACCAGTATCTCTGAAAAACTCACCAATAGCGGCTCCAGCAAACGGTGCATATACTTGCATTGGTGCTGGGTCCGAAGCATTAGCTGCAACTATTGTCGTATACGCTAAAGCGCCTTTTTCTTCTAGTGTTTTAGCAATTAATGCGACTGTAGACGCTTTCTGCCCTACAGCAACATAGATACAATATACAGGTTCCCCTGCATCGTAAAATTCTTTTTGATTTAATATGGTATCAATACAAACGGCCGTTTTACCCGTTTGTCTATCTCCAATCACCAACTCACGTTGTCCACGTCCTACTGGGATCATAGCGTCAATTGATTTGATTCCTGTTTGTAAAGGCTCTGTTACGGGCTCACGAAAAATTACACCTGGCGCTTTACGCTCTAAAGGCATTTCGTAAAGAGTTCCTTCTACAGGACCTTTACCGTCAATTGGTGCGCCAAGTGTATCAACCACACGGCCAACAATTCCTTCCCCAACATTTATCGATGCAATACGTCCTGTTCGCTTTACGATAGAACCTTCTTTTATGACGTTAGAAGCGCCTAAGAGTACGATTCCAACATTATCTTCTTCAAGGTTTAATACAATTCCTTCAAGGTCTCCTTCAAATTGTACCAATTCTCCATACTGTGCATTAGAAAGTCCGTATGCACGAACAATACCATCACCTACAGTTAATACGTTTCCAACCTCATCTAAAGAAGCTGTCGATTCGAAACCTGAAAGTTGTTGTTTTAAAATTGCTGATATTTCAGCTGCTTTTACTTCTGCCATCTTAATTTATTTTATACATCTGATTGAATCTCAGTATAGTTTTAGTTAATTATAAATTTTCGTTTCAATGTATTTAATTGATTTGAGACACTCGCGTCATATTGCAAGTCTCCAACTCGAAGTACAAAACCTCCAAGGATGTTTGCATCTACAGACTTGCGGAGCGTTACTTCCTTTGTAGTTAGAGTTTTAAGCTTAGCCATTACCTTTTCTTCTAATTCAGAAGTCATTGGGATGGCGGTTGTTACAAAGGCATTTTCTTTATTGTTTACTTGGTCATATAGAATCCCGTACTGGGTTGCTATCTGGCCTAAAATATTAACTCTTTTGTTACTGACTAAAGTGGTGAATAACGATTTACTTTCTGAACTCACAGAAGGAAATAAAGCATCGAGTACAGCCGCCTTTTCTAATAACTTTACGACAGGACTTTTAAGTGCATTTTCTAAAGAAGCGTTGTTAGCAATCGATTGACCAATTAGGGCCATATCTGCTTGCACAGCTTCTGCTTTTTGGTTATCTGTTGCTAGGCTTAATATTGCTTTTGCATATCTTATAGCCGCTCTTGTTCCTGCCATGATTGTTTAGTTTAGTGTTGCGTTTTCTAGCATTGATTCCACTAATTTTTCTTGTTTCGCTTTGTCTGACAGCTCTTCACGGACAACTGTTTCTGCAATAGAAATTGAAAGTTCTGCGACCACTGATTTTAAATCAGCAATTGCAGCCTTCTTTTCAGCTGCTATAGCCAATTGTGCTTGCGCTACTAACTTATTAGCTTCTTCTTTTGCTTCTGTTTTAGCGGTTTCAATCATATTGTTTTTTAACTCACGGGCTTCTTTCAGCATCGCTTGACGCTCGGCTCGGGCTTCTTTTAAAATACGTTCGTTGTCTGCTGTAAGGTTTTCCATTTCTTTACGTGCGTTTTCAGCTGAGGATAAAGCAGACTTAATGCCTTCTTCACGATCGCTAACAGCGCCTAAAATTGGATTCCAAGCAAATTTTCTTAATATCACTAATAAGAAAATGAACGTGACAGCCGTCCAAAATACCAATCCAAATCCTGGTGTAATTAAATCCATTTCTTTGTTGTTTTTTTAATAACTTAAATTTAAAAAACACTGAAGTAACCAACCGTCACTTCAGTATTCTTTGTGTTTTTAACCTTGTAAAAAAGCAACAACAACTCCAAAGAGTGCTACCGCCTCAACAAAGGCTGCTAAAATTAATGCAGAAGATTGTATTTTTCCGTGCATTTCAGGTTGACGTGCCATAGCTTCCATGGCTGATCCACCAATTTTACCAATACCAACACCAGCTCCAATAGCTGCTAAACCAGCTCCAATAGCTGCAATTCCAGTAATAGTCATAGTTCTAAATTTAAATTAATTAATGTTCTTCTTCTGTTGCCATTCCAAAATAAAGGGCTGACAATATTGTAAATATATAGGCTTGTATTGCTGTCACTATAATTTCGATTACCGTAATAAATAATGAAAAGGCAACAGAGACAGGTGCAATTGCAACTGACTTAAATACAAAAATTAATGACATTAATGCTAATATGATCACGTGTCCGGCTGTAATATTGGCAAACAAACGGATCATCAATGAAATTGGTTTAACAAACATTCCAATAATCTCGATAGGCATTAAAAATATTTTCATTGGCACTGGCACTCCTGGCATCCAAAAGATGTGTTTCCAATAGTTTTTGTTGCCACTAAATGTTGTAATTATAAAAGTGAATACAGCTAGTGTAAATGTAAATGCGATATTACCACTTAGGTTGGCGCCATTTAAAATTGGTATCAACCCAAAGATGTTGTTTATCCAAATAAAGAAAAAGATTGTTAATAAGTAGGGCATGTACCTTTTATACTTGTGCTCGCCAATCATTGGTTTCCCTATCTCGTCTCTTACAAATACAATTAAAGGCTCCATAAACCCAGCAAGTCCCGTTGGGACGCCATCTTTAGATTTTTTATAGCTTCTAGCGGTTGTCAAAAAAACAAACAATAATAGCGCAACAGAAATCCACATCATAAACACGTTTCTAGTAATAGAAAAGTCTAAAGGTTTCTGTGCATTTATCGGATGGTGTTCTGAATCATAATCAATAGCAGTAACACCTGCATCTAACTGGTAAATTTTTTCGTGCAACTTAACAAAGCTGCCGCCGTTTGCTTCCACAATTGTATGGCCTTCATCATCATGATGAAATTCACTTGAAGAGAAGCTTGTAAATCCATTCTCGGTCCACAATATAATTGGCAATGACAAAGACACGGGGCTCCCTTTCCAATCCCATAAATGAAACTCATGAGCATCCTTTACGTGATGTAAAATCATTGCTTTTGGATCAAAAGGCGCATCATCTTGAGTTGTTTCTTTTTCCTTAGCAAAACCTATAAAAGAAATTGATAAAAATAATGTTGAAAATAGTATGGTTCTTAAGGGGTTCAATAGACTGCTTTTAATTAAAAATACCTTGATTAATTTTGGTGCAAATGTACACACATTTAATGAAATGACAAATAATATTTAAATGATTGTTCGCTCGGTTTTAGGCATTTTTAGTGTTGCTACTGTTTTTGAAGAAATTTGGTAACGGAATACACTTCAAAAGTTAAGAAAGCAAAGTACGTAACGAAAAAATTTGCTAAATCAAATCCTTGTTGTTGAGGTTTAGATAAAAGCCATGGCAAAAGAAAAATCAGAGTTAATACTATTTTTAGAAGCATGCCTAGCATAAAGACATTAAACACATCTGTTTTTCCGTTAGAATCTCGATAATTTATGAACGTATAAATCGCCAAGACGGTTACCGTATGAAATACATAAATATGCCACAATGGGAAAAACAAAAGTATGTCTGAGGCAAAATGATGGTTTAAATAGGAATGAGACCAAAAAAGCACCAGGCTTAAAACAATTAATTGTATAAGAAACCCTACTTGTCTCTTTTCAAAGAGTTCGTTCATTTTTTTTTGTCTTTTGAGGCTGATACGATACGTTTTATGGCGTAAAAAACAGAAAATATTACTGAAAACAGTGTTAGTATTAGTGTAAATAGATTGTTTTCATTAGGATATTTTTCGTCTAAAGCAATCCCTATAAATACCCCTACTGCAGTAATTGCTCCCATTTGAAACCCTATCGCCGATAGCGCTGCGAGTTGTTTAAGCGGATTGTCCAGCTTTGGAAGTGTTTTGAGAAGTGTTATTGGGTGTTTCGTTTTTGAGCTCTTTTACAGAACCTTTCATGAGACAGTTTGCATTAAAAGTAGCGCCTGGCTCCACGGCCAATTTACCAATTTGAACCTCCCCTTCAACATGTGCTGATGCCCTAAGACTAAGTGTGTCCGAAACGGTTAAAGCACCCTTAAATTTACCCTCAACATCTGCGTTTTTACATATTAATACACCGTCAATAACACCTGTCTTTCCAATGACTACTTTTCCAGATGTTGTCAGAGAACCACCTACAGCGCCCTCTATTCTAAAATCCCCTTCGCTGGTTAAGTCACCATTAAAAGTCGTGCCTAGTGCAATTGTGTTTTGTTGTGAAAATGAGTTCAGATTTGATTTTGAGTTTTTGTTATCTGTAAACATAATAAGATGATTTTATTTAATTGATTTTATATACCTTTCTGCATTTTTATGTATTTGAACGATTTGATAATTCATGGAAGAAATTCCGAAATACGGCTTCGAAATTATCAATTCATTCTCTGTCTCTAGAATCTTTACAAATCCTAAAGCGCCCTGAACACTTTTCAGCCCGTGAACGACTACAAATATAGTGTTTGTATTATAACCATCTCTAGAAACTGTTAAATTAAAATAGTCAACTTCTTCAACAGCAGTACTTAACGCTGTTTCAAATGTGTTGATTTCCTCTGCTTCAGACCGGTCAAACTTAAAAACAACTTTGAAGTTCGTTTGAGTTGAGTCTTCAACAAATGCTTTGTTTGCTAGCTCTGGAATGATAGTGCTGTACATTTGAGCTGCCTTTTTTCCTTCTAAACTGCTTGGATAGTTGAGAGCAACAAAATTCAACCCTTCTTTATAGGCTTCAAAACCGTACAAACGCGCTCTAGAGGTCGCCTTAAGGAGTTCTAGCTTGGGTACAATTTCATCTCCATCTAACCTTGTGATTTGCAAATCACACCCGTCTATTACCTCTTGATAATTACCAAGCTCAAACTGTGTATATAGATTATTGTATAGCGACTGTGGGCTGTTTTCGTTATTTAGAAGGGCTAGTTCTGGATTTAATAAAATAGCTGCATACCTGGAGTCTTTGTGGTTTTCTATAATGTCTTTTTTTAAAATAGCTTGTAACTGGCTCAAGCCCAGCAAGGAGTATACTTTATATAAATTATACTTTGTTGGTAAAACAAGTCGATCTTCGGGAAACTGTTTCAAAAGTTGTTCAAGTTTGTTTTGAGACAATGTATACTCCTTAAATTTATCTTTATAAATAAGCCCTAATTGATAATATGCAAAATTGCGTTCTTTAGAAATGCTATCTAATGTGGATTCTTCAGATGGAATTTGTGCTAAATAATACTCAATGGTGAATCGGCTTTTATCAACTTCCATCTCGGCTTCTTCAAATTCTTTTTCAACAACTTCTTCATTCCGAACGGTCTTATTGGACCAGCGCCAATTGGCCTCTAAAGCACGCGCTCCCCATATTCTTACAAACTCATTTTTCCCAAACGCAAGCGTTGTTGGGTTGTAAAAATAAAACGTTTTATCTTTCTTGCGAACTTCATTTAGTGTTGGCACAAAGTAGGCCTCCCTAGTAGTGGCATCTTCTTTTTCAAGAGCTTCTTCTTCCAGTTTTAAGTTCTCAATGTATGTTTGGAAATATGCCTCTTTTTCGGACTGTGAAAGCTCGACGAGCCTTAACACACTATCCGTTTCATGCGCCACAGCTTCGTAATAAATAACATCTTCTAGGTTGTCACGTTTACGCTTGATAGCACGAAATGACTTGCTATTATCTTGAAGACTGAGTAAGGTGCTATCGTAATAAGAGCCCGCTAAACTGTATTCTGAATAATCGAAATTTAGGTCGGCTAATATCCGATAATTAAGAGCGGTTAAATGGGCGTCTTTAGAGTCCGTTCGCAGTGATTTGTTATAATAAGCAATTGCTAAGGAGTCTTTGTTGTTCTTAATTTGATAATTAGCAATTTGGTGGTATATTTTATCTAAAAAAGGCCGATTTTCTCTGTTTGACTCTAAGTTCTCTAAAAGCGTTTCAAGGATAAGCTTGTTGTCATTTTCAAAATCAAAATTTTTGATTTTTTCCAAATGAGCGCTTATCATATAAACTCTAGGAGTTTTACGGTTCAGGGCGATCACCTGATCAAACGCGAGATTGGAGCTGTCTTTAATTCCTAAGGAAGAATATAGCTGACCCTCTATGAACCGAAGCCTCCCTAGCTCGTGGTTGTCTTTGGTGAGTTGTGATGCTCGCTGGAGTTGGATTATAGCGCTATCTAATGCTTTAATAGTGATATATGCCTGAGCCAGTGCGGAGCTGGCAGCCACGTTGTCTTCATCTGAGAGTTTATTTGACTCAATGAGCTCCTTTAAATTTTTAATAGCTAAGCCTTCGTTTTCTAAACGTAAATTGGTTTTTGCGCGCCATATTTTCGCCAAGTTGATGTTGCTACTTGCGGGATATTTAAACAAAATATAATTAAACGCTTCCTGGGCGGGAATAAAACGATTGTCAAAATAACGAGCTTTTCCAAGAAGAATGTAGGACTCGTCTATTTGCGGGTTTTTTTCTTTTCCTTTAATATTCATGCCATGCACTTGAATGGCCTTAACAGCTTTTTCTTCAGCACGCCCAAAATTTGGGTCCTGAGCTTTACCCCCTAGAATAATGTCGTCTGTTGGCTGTAAACGTTCGACCGGTAGTATATCCCAATAATTATCTATAAATGTAGAGTTGATTGCTGTTTTTCCTGTTTCTAAAGCAATACCCCCATTGTAAAGAATGTTATACTTGGTGTTTAAGGAGTGCCAAGAACGATTTATGAATTTATCTTTTTTGCGCGAGCATCCCGTTGCAACAAAAAGCATGAGGACTACAAATAACATAAAATTATACACGTTTTTCAAAAGCAAGGTCTTTGGTTATCTTCTAACTAAAATACACAGCATTATAGTGTATCGTTGTGTAAAAATAATCATCTTTTTGCATAAAACTAACAAAAACCACGGGTTTACCCGAAATTTAAAAATAAACTAAAAGCTAATTTTAGGGAAGTGTTAACAGGAATTTAGATTAAATCTTTCTTATTTTTGTTAAAAAATTTCCATGGCACAATTCCACACTCTTAAAATTCAATCTATTGTTAGGCAAACCGAAAAAGCGGTTAGTGTCTCCTTTGATGTCCCGACTTCTCTGGTGACTGAATTTGCTTTTAAGGCTGGGCAATATATTACATTAAAAGCTGTGATAGACGGAGCTGAAGTTCGTAGAGATTATTCTTTAAGTTCAAGTCCAAAAAGTGGCGATTTAACAGTCACTATCAAAGAAATTGATGGGGGTCTTTTTTCAACTTATGCAAATAACAGCTTAAATATTGGAGATAGCTTAGAGGTTGGGATACCTAATGGACGTTTTATTTACGAACCACAAACCGATAACACAAGCTCTATTGTTGCTTTTGCAGCGGGCAGCGGAATCACGCCAATAATGAGTATTGCCAGAACGGTTTTAGAAACGGGCAATGATAACATTGTTTTGATCTACGGCAATAAAAGCCCTGAAAAGACGATTTTTTACAAAGAAATTTTAAAATTACAATCAACATATTTAAATCGTTTTAGAGTGCAGTTTGTTTACAGTGAATCAAATAATGAAGGCTCATTATTTGGACGTATCGATGGTGGCAATATAAATTATGTTATCAAAAACACAATCCAGCTTGAGACTTCACATCTGTTTTATTTGTGTGGCCCCGAGGGAATGGTCAAAACAACAACCGCTATTTTGTCCGAAAAAGGAATACGGGACGAGCAAATTCTTTTTGAACTTTTTACAGCTTCTGACGTAGTGCCTGCAAATAAGCCTATCAACAAAGGAAAGTCTGAGGTTACCATGCTTGTTGACGACGAAGAAACAACCCTTATGATGCCACAAAATCAAACAATTTTGGAAGCAGCTCTTGCTAATGATATAGATGCGCCTTACTCCTGTCAGGGGGGGGTGTGTAGTAGTTGTATTTGTCGTGTTACTGAGGGATCTGCCAAGATGAGGCAAAACAATATATTGACAGACAATGAAGTAGCTGAGGGGTTAGTTTTAAGCTGTCAAGCAGAGCCAACTTCATCCTTGTTAAAGGTCGACTTCGACGATATTTAAAGATTCCTATTAACTGCTTCTAAAACGCTTTTTACTGAAATTGTTTCAATTGCTAATTCGTAACCCTCGGGAAAGGTGTTTCCGTAAATTGAGGTTGGAATTTTGGGGTACTTAACTCGGTCGGCTAGCAAGTTATTTGTGACATCCTGATTAAAAGGAGCAAAACCAGCATATGGGTGAGTTACCCCCCAAAGGGTCACCACATTTACCCCCAACATCGCAGCCATATGGCCATTACTTGAGTCCATAGACAACATAACCTTTAAGTTTGATATGATATCGAGTTCGTGCTCTAAACTGAATTTAGCTGCAACTGAAAACACATTTGTATACTTCGAGGCTAGTTTTTGAAGTTGCTGAGACTCTTCTGGCCCTCCACCAAAAAGTAAAATTATATGTTTTTTTTGAAGCTCATAAATCACTTTATCCATCTTTAATATTGGATATGTTTTAGATGCATAGGCGGCAAAAGGTGCGACTCCAATTACTGCGCTTGAAAACCTCCCAAGTGCGTTTAAGATGCTGTTGGCTAGTTTTTTTGGCGCTCTAGGCGAGGGCGTATTCAACTCGTAGCTAAAGCCTAGGCTCCTAAATACATCGGCATACCTTTCGGGGGTTGAGCGTAAAGGACTAAAGTTGATCCCTTCAGTAAGCTCTCTTTTTTGTGAACGCCCCTTGTTAATTTGATTGAATTTAATTCCAAACAAAAAGTATTTTAAAATGTTTGTTCGCAATACATTGTGAAGATCAGCAACCGCATCTATGTTGAGATTACGTATTCGTCTTGACAGTTTATATAATCCCAAAACCCCTTTGTGTAGATCGTTAAAATCAGCTAATATAACAATCGCTGTTTTCACGTCCCTGAAGAGGGGCGCAAATTGTTTCTTTGTTAAAATAGTAAGCTTAACTTTCGGGTTGGATTCAGCAAAAGCGAAAAGTACCGGTACGGTCATTGCCACATCTCCCATGGAAGAGAGCCTGATGACTAATATGTGTTTAATGTCCGTCAACTGTGAAATAGGTTATTTAGTCCCCCTTAGTACTGGATTTAGTTCGTCGTCATTGTACATCTTCATTTGCTTATAAACCTTCATGTATTTCTTACCAATACTAATGTCTTCCAACAAGTCGTCAATGGCAGAAGATAGATCTATACGCTGCTCTAAAAGAGTATTTAGCTTAGTTAAACAATTTTTTTGATGAATCTGTGACGCGTCTTCTCTAACGGTTTCAAGTTGCATGTGATAAATTTTTAAGGCTAATATTGACAAGCGGTCAATAGCCCATGCAGGGCTTTCTGAGTTAATTTTAGCGCCAGGAAGCAACTGAACATCCTTATAGGCCTCTAAAAAATAACTATCTATAAACTCAACAGAGTCTGTTCGATCTTGATTTGAAGCATCTATCATACGCTTTAATCTTAGTGCTGCACCCGGATCAATATTTGGGTCCCTAATAATGTCTTCATAGGCCCATTGTACAGTGTCTATCCAGCACTTTCTAAAAAGCAAGTGTTCAATTAGATCTTGATCTTTATCGTATTTATTTTGAAACGGTTGATCTACTGAGTTTAACACTTTGTAAGACGCTATGACGTCTTGAAAAATGGAATTGGCTTTACTTGAAAACATGGTGTTTATATTTATATGGCAAATATAAGGGTATTTCTTTAGTTTGATTATTGTGCTATGATATATTAAATGGTATTTGGATAGCTGATAAAACAAATAGCGATACTATAATAACATCTGTGATCCAGCTAAACTTTGTTGTTTCAGAAAAGTTGGCCATTAAGATAGCCGATGGCGCAACTATGAAGACATATACCTCCTTACTTTCGCTTTGGCTAAACAGAAAAGCAATGAAACCTACTGTTGTAATAAGAATAAGCAAAAGTATGCTAGGTCTTTTTTGCCTGTTATTAAAAGATCCCGACAAAAAGTAATTAACTATTCCACAAAGTAGAACAGCCGCTATAAAAAGAGTAAATAACGTGTTGTTTTGTATAACTAAATTCCGCATGTCAAAGCTAATATCAGGAAGTTTATCGCTAAGTATTGGAAGTTGGCTGTGAACTACCAAATTAAAGGCAGCCCAAAGGATTCCAAAAACTAAAACACCACAAAAAGGAATTAATATATTTTTTATTTCAAAAACTGAGTACAGGGCAATGCCTATGATTAATGGGGCGAAAAAGAAAAATGAAAATGAATCAAAAAGCGTTGCAAGACAAATCCACAGGGACGCATCCAGGAGCTTTTTTTTAATGTTCGTTTTGTTTTTTAAACTGAGTATTCGGCGCAACGAAAAGAGTATGAAAAGGTTGGAAATCAACGTTGAGGTGTGTTCTAAAACCTGAGGGGAAACTCCAATAAATAAACAAAAGAATAGTGCGGCAAAGCTGTTGTTTTGGGTTAGATTGTTTTTAGTGACAATGAAAATAACAGTAAAAAGAGACGCTATTAAAACAAAAAGATAGGCTAGCTCATTTAAATAATTTAGGAGGTTACTGTCAAAATTAACTGCAAAAGTTCGTTGATAAAAAGACAAGGCCGTCAATACAACTGAAAAAATTATATAGTGAATTGGTTTAGATGTTTTAAAAAAGCTTGTAATCATATAAAGTGTTGACTATATTTGCAATGTAAATATAAGATTATTGTAAAGTTGTAGCGACTATTTTAAAATTACTTAAAAAACTTCCAGCAGCTAATAGCCTTAATAACCATAAATTAAAGACCTATGAAAGATTTATTTAATTCCATTCAAGAGCTTTGTGAATCGGTACTATTTGTGCCTTTTCATGCTCTAAGAGAGATAGAGTTAACCAACTGGTGGGGTGCCAATGTGGCCACATGGGTTTTTATGGGTATTGGGATTATTGCGTTTATTTACTGGATGCTACAGCTAAAATCTTTTAGCGATAGGAATGAAGAAGACAAAAGTATTTCTTCACACTCTTACCTATAAATCAAATCCAATATCTGTTCGATAATTCATCGCTTCAAATTTGATGTTCTCTATAGACTTATACGAGGATTCTAGAGCAGAACGAAAATCATCACCTAATGATGTAACTGTCAATACTCGGCCTCCGTTGGTCACGAGCTTTCCGTCAGCCTTCGTTGCGCCGGCATGAAATACAATGGATTCCTTAACATTTTCAAGGCCAGTAATTTCTTTTTCTTTATCGTATGCTTCTGGATAGCCCCCTGAAACAAGCATAACGGTGACCGCTGTTTGAGGGTCAATTTCAATTTCAATCTCGTTTAAACATTCGTTATCTATCGCTTGAAAAATTTCCAAAAGGTCTGTTTTTAACCTTGGTAAAACAACCTCTGTTTCAGGGTCCCCCATACGAACGTTATACTCAATAACCATCGGTTCATTTTCCACTACAATTAGGCCAATAAAAATAAATCCTTTATAAGGAAGGTTGTCTTTAACCAGGCCATCTACCGTTGGTTTTACAATTCTATTTTCAATTTTCGTTAATAAGGCAGAATCTACAAAAGGGACTGGTGAAATAGCACCCATACCACCTGTGTTTAGCCCTGTATCTCCTTCTCCTATCCGCTTATAGTCTTTAGCTGTTGGAAGTAGTTTGTAATTCTTCCCATCAGTTAAAACAAAGCAGCTTAGTTCAATACCATCTAAAAACTCTTCGATTACTACCTTTGTACTTGCTGCTCCAAATTTTGAGTCCACCAACATGCTTTTAAGCTCTTGTTTAGCTTCATTGATGTCTGTTAATATTAATACCCCTTTTCCAGCTGCTAGGCCATCGGCCTTAAGAACATAAGGCGAATTGACAGACTCGAGAAACGCATAACCCTTATCTAGTGTGTCTTTTGTGAAGCTTTCGTATGCTGCTGTTGGAATTCCATGGCGCCATAAAAACTTTTTAGCAAATTCCTTACTCCCCTCAAGTTGAGCAGCTGCTTTTTGTGGTCCGATAACGGCCACTTGATGCAGCTCAGGGTCGTTAAGGAAAAAGTCATATATGCCATTAACTAAAGGGTCTTCCGGTCCAACAACCACCATATTAATGTCATGAGCTAGGACTTGTTTTTTTATACCTTCAAAATTAACAACAGATACGTTAAGATTGGTTGCAATTGATGATGTCCCAGAGTTTCCTGGCGCAACAAAAAGCTGGTTGCATAATGGACTTTGAGCAATTTTCCAGGCGAATGTGTGCTCTCTTCCTCCGGCACCTAATATTAAAATATTCATAGTGGTATTTAGAATTAATAGGCTTTTTCTTCGCCTCTTATAAAATTAAAAACAGTTTGAAAGATAATTTTTATATCTAAAAAAAAGGACCAGTTTTCAATATAAAAAACATCGTGCTTAACGCGTCCAATTATGTCTTTGTTGGTTTCAACTTCGCCCCTGTACCCGCTAACCTGTGCTAATCCAGTGATTCCTGGCTTTACAAAGTGACGGACCATAAATTTATCGATATTTTTAGCATACATATTTGTATGGCTTAACATATGTGGTCTTGGCCCAACTACGGACATTTGTCCCAATAGTACATTGAAAAATTGTGGCATTTCATCAATACTTAATTTTCGAATAAACTTCCCTACTTTAGTTATGCGGCCGTCATTACGTTTAACCTGAACAAGGTCTGCTTCAGGGTTCAAAACCATAGACCTATACTTAAAACAGTTGAAAGACTTATAATTATGGCCGTTTCTAAGCTGAGTAAAAAAGATAGGGCCCTTTGATTCCAATTTGATAAGTATGGCTAAAATTGGCGTAAGCCAAGAAAGAACTAATGCAATGATCGTTATTGAAAAAACAATATCAAATACGCGTTTTAATAAAAGGCTAAAGGGGTCGTTTAAAGGGATGGTTCTAAAAGTCAAGATTGGGATGACTCCATAAAAGTCATGTTTGAGTTTTTTAGACAAAACCTGAGTATTGTCTGGAATAAACTTTACAATCTTAAGGTTGTTGTCTGCAAAATTTAGTACTGATAAGAGATCTGTATTATTAAGTTCAGACGTAGAACAGTAAATTTCATCAATTTTATTATCAATAATATAACTAAATATCGACTCTAAATTAAGCGTCTCTCGGTCTTTAAAACACACTATTTTTTTGTTTTTAAATCCCAAATGTGGAGTTTCTTTAAAAAACTCTTCCAACAAAAACCCCTGCTTACTGGCGCCTAATATGATTGTTTTTCTTGAGTTCTTTCTAAGTGTTCCACGGTATTTTTTGAGCAAAAAGAACATTCCGTACTTGAATACTGAAACCGAGAAACTGACTGATAATATATATTTTAAAACAACAATTGGATAGAGCTCTAGCTTTACGTTAAAGCCTGAATAAGCAAACATTAAAAGTGTGAAAAACAAAATTTGTCTCACAAGTAAGTTGAGGACCCTTGTGATAAATGAATACCTATAAACTTCATAAAACTGTGTTATTAAAGCTGTAATCGTCCAACCTAAAGATATTAAAAACACGAAGTTTAAAGCCGGTATCTCTTTAAAAAAGCAGAAAATACCAAGTATATTTATAACAGCTAAATCAACCGTATAAGAAATTGGTCTAATAAACCCTGAGTACCGTCCTTGCTTAAATAAACCCACTTAATTTTTTATGTGTTTCGAGAAATCTTTGTGATCTGTCTTATACCATTTTTCTTTTGGTAAACTTTTGAAATAATCAAACGTGTTTTTCATCCCGTCAGACCTACTTGTTTTAGGGATCCAATTTAACTCTTTTTTTGCTAATGAAATGTCTGGCTGTCTTTTTAATGGGTCCCCTTCTGGTAAAGGTTTAAAGCTAATCTTCTGATCAGATTTTGTGAGTTTTAAAATTTCATTTGCAAAGTCAATTATTGTAATTTCATCTGGATTACCCAAGTTGACTGGTAGAGAGTAATCACTAAAGAGTAATTTATAAATTCCATTTACTAAATCATCAACATAACAGAAGGATCGAGTTTGATCCCCTTTCCCAAAAACTGATAGGCTCTCTCCTCTTAGTGCTTGACCCATAAAGGCGGGGATAACACGGCCATCGTTCAGACGCATTCGAGGTCCATAAGTATTAAATATGCGTGCTATTCGAGTTTCCACTCCATGAAAACGGTGATAAGCCATTGTTATTGCCTCTTGGAATCGCTTAGCTTCATCATACACCCCTCTAGGTCCAATTGAATTAACGTTTCCGTAATAATCTTCATGCTGTGGATGCACTACAGGGTCTCCATAAATTTCAGAGGTAGAGGCAATAAGGATTCGTGCTTGTTTCGCTTTTGCAAGACCCAACAAGTTATGGGTTCCTAAGGAACCAACCTTAAGAGTCTGAATGGGTATTTTTAGATAATCAATAGGGCTTGCTGGAGAAGCAAAATGTAATATATAATCTAATGGTGATTTGATGTCTATATGATTGGTAACATCGTGATCGAAAAAGTGAAAATTGGGGTGGTTAAATAAATGTTGAATGTTGTCTTTATCCCCTGTAATAAAGTTATCAATTCCAAAAACCCTAAATCCCTCCTTAATAAAGTGGTCACATAAGTGGGATCCTAAAAATCCTGCTGCTCCAGAGATGAGAATGTTTTTTTGCATAAAACAATTTAATTTTCAAACAAAGGTAATGAAATATTCCCCCTATCAATGATTTGACTATCTAGATGCCCCTAAAGTGAATCTATTTTTTTTAGGACGCTCTTAAGTACTTCTTCTTTTGAAAAATGCTCAAGAACATAGGCTCTAGCATTCTTACCCATTTCTTTTTTTCTAGACGTATGACTGGTTAATTTATCTAATTCCTTAACAACTTCTTTTGAGTACTTATCGTAATATAGGCCAATATCGATTGATTTGAAAATGCTATTTATTTCAGAATCTTTATGTCCTATAATAAGAGAGGGCTTGGCGCTTGCCATCATCCCCAACACTTTTGAAGGCATTACCGCCTCAAAAAAATTAGGCTTTTGAAACAACAAATGAATATCAACTGAGCAAAGTAAGTCTGATAAATCCATATAAGAAACAGGAGGATAGTGCTTTACATTTGAAAAATGCGTGGTTTGTTCTACAAGCCACTCCTTTTTTACGCCAGCGCCAACAATTATAACTTCATATTTGTTTGGATCAATATCGTTACAAAATTCAATAAAACTTTGCCAGTCTTGCTTCTCTCCTATATTTCCTGAATACAACAACACTATCTTATTGGACTGGGAATACATATGCGGCTTTGCCGTTACAGGGTTGATGATTTTTGGATCAATCCAGTTGGGGAGGTAAAAACTTGGTGTCGTTGATTTTTGTGATAATTTGTCAATCATCGAATGACTTATCGTGCTTATAACATTAGACTTACTAAACAGACACGACTCTAGTTTAAATAACAACGAGAAAATAAAGTTTACTTTAGCGTTGCCTTCTGAATGAATCGCTGCATCAAATTCAAAGTCCTGAATGTGTATCCAGAGTTTTGAGTTAAAACGTTTTTTTTGAATCCAACCTAAAAAAGCAGATGTGGTAAAAGGAACAACCGCAATGACTAAATCACATTCTTTGATTTTTAATAAATTAAAAAATGACCCAATCGTAAAATCGATTATATGTAGTATCCGATTATAAAATAAAGGTTTTTTAGGCACATATTGCTTATACCTTAGTAGTTTAGTTGGTCCGCTGTATTCTTGAAAAAACCATGGTTTACTTTTATACTCTTCACTAATTTCCCAATGTGGGTAATACGGGAATGCGGTAACAACAGTGACAATGTGTCCCTTGGACTCAAGGTGTTTTACCCACTGAGAAGAATACAAGCCTATGGCTGAGTCTTCAGGAGCAAAGTTTAAACTAATAAAAGTGATATTCATTCTTCACACGATTGAGATATTCTATCTTTTATAGCTTTAGCAGGGCTTCCAATACAGATTTTATTTGAGGGTAAGTTTTTAAAAACAGAGCTTCTTGCACCAACTATCGTCCCATCGCCAATGGTGACAGATGGCGCTACATAAACATCCGTTGCTAACCAACACTTAGAGCCTATTATAATTTTATGAGCATAAATGTCGAAGTTTTTTGATGAGTAGTCATGGCTTCCTGTGCACAAATAGCTTCGTTGGGATATCACAGTATTAGACCCTATTTCGATATTTCCAAGTGAATAAAGGATTACTTCGTCACCAATCCAGCTGTAGTCGCCAATCTCCACTTTCCATGGATATGTAATTTGAGCGGTAGGCCTAATAATTACTTTGGCGCCAATTTTAGCGCCAAAAACTCTAAGCAAAAAACGCCTCCACCCATACATGAATTGCGGAGATAATCTAAACAAGAAAGTGGAGACTAGCCACCAAAGCTGAACGGTTAAAGCGTTGCGGCCTCTAAATTTAGGGGGGGTTTTATATTTATGTAATTGTTGGTAATTCATGCTAACGAGTTGGAATAATTGTAATTAAAATATAGGGTTAAAGATCTAAGATACTGAATCTGTTGTTTCCGTTGGTTCCTAAACTCTAAAATTACTCTGATTTCATTATTTTAATAATTCCGTCTATAAAAGATTTTTCTGAGTATAGCTTACGAGCCTCTGTTAAATTAAATCTACAGATTTGTTCAATCTTGTTAATGTTATTTGAAAGACCCTTTAGTTTGTTTACTATACTTTGAACATCTTTTTTTTCTACAAATACTGCATTTTTATCACTACATATATCAGGGATTCCTGCATGCTTTGTTGTAATGATAACATTCCCAAACCCCATCGCCTCTAAAATAGAAATTGGCTGGCCCTCCATTGAGTAGTAGGTAGGTAAACAAAAGACGTTGCCCCAGCTAAGAAGATCAATTTTGGCGCGATCCTTAACGATCCCTACATATTCTAGATTCTTAATGTTGTTCATTTTTTCAATAAGCTCTTGATGACCATTTGGGATATGCCCTGCAACTTTAGCTTGAAATGGTATGTTGTTTGAATTTAGAACATCTAAAGCTTCTAAAAGTTGATAGATTCCTTTTTCTGGTATCAAATTACTCAAAAAGATAACCCTAATAGCCTTAAGATCTTTCTGTTTAAAAACCTCATCTTCTGAAATAATTAACGAGTCTTGAATAAAATTATGTTGAACAAAAATTTTATCGGGTGGTAAGAAATCCTGTAGAAGTGGCTCTAGAGAGCTTGACAAAACAATTCCTTTACTGTAAGACTTTAAGATGAATTTAGAAATTCTCCTTTTTAAGTTGCTCATGTTCTCATATGAAGCCTTTATATACCCCCCCTTTACATGTACAATCGTTGATTTATTTAAGATTTTAGCTAATAAAACAAATGGGGCGTATTTGATTATCCCAAAAAAAGTTTGACCTGTTGTACAATAAATAATGTCCGGGCTTAAAACCTTATATAGTCGTGTGTAGTGTTTTAAAAAAGATAGTTTTCTTAAGCTAAAAGCTCCCTGAGCAGAGTCAATGGTTGTTGACGTGGCAGTGTCTATAACTCGAACATCAAAGCCTCTTGATGTCAAGCCTTTTTTCAAAACCATATTGGATAAACTAACTCCGAATACTGGTTGTGGGAATGGACCAATGATAAGTATTTTCATAAAATGAATTTAAAGAGAAAATAAAGATGCAAAATACAAAAACAGAACTCAATCTAAACTAATAAACATTATTGATATATAAAATTACTGTTCCTATCCCTTGTGCTCGAGTTTTATTTATTTCAATTTGATAAGGCACTTAAAACTAAAATAGTCTGGTTTTTAGACCCAGTTTATTATATACGATTTGAGAAGCAATGGCTTGAAACATAATGTTTCCAATAGAGAAGCTAATAGCCATTCCAATTGGGCCTAGATTAAAAGATAAAATAACACCCGTAAATAAGGATAAAGTAATAATGATAAAATATGAATTGATATAATTTTTAGCGAGACCACACATTTCTACTACATTATCTGCTTGCCCAAAGATTGCTGAAAAGAAATAGCCACATGAAATAATAATAACAAGGGGGTAAGACGCTATGAATTCTGGGCCAAAGAGTCCCAAAACATTTTTTCCAAAAAGTATAAGGGTGATCAAAACCAAAAAACTAAACAACACTCCTACCTTTGTCGATTTTTTTATGTGTTTTTCTAAGCTAATATGGTCCTTAATATTCCGAGCAAATACTGGCGCATAACTTGATTTCAATGCCTCTATAACAACCATAACGAGCATCGCAATTTTTAAAGAAATATCGTATTCTGCAAGCTGATCTAGAGTGCACACAAGCGACAATAAAAAGCGATCACCCCATAAAAATAAAACCGTAATATATGACTTCATCATTAAGGCCTTGTTATAAGACTTAAAAGATTGCGGTATGGATTTACTTTGATTTTTATTGTATGAAAACTTATTTCTTGTCCACAAATACGATAACAATAAAAGAAAAACAACAGAGAGGAAGTGGGCAATGTATATAATAAATGAAGTCTTGAATAAAAACACATAATATAAGATGAAAACAAAACCTAAACTAAGTGCTATTCTTCCAGCTATATTTAAAAAAGCAAACTTATTTATGCAAGAGATAGACCTTAACTTTGCTGAATTTAAATGTACAACAACATATACTGGAGCAGACAAGACAAACAGGGTGATTGCGTTCGTAGCGTCATCGGCAAGATTAAATGTATAAACAATAACAGCTATAAAAAGAGTTATAATTATTGAGGAAAAAATTACTTTAGTTTCTAGCCTTTTAATCCAGCCCGGCACACCTTCTTCTTTAAATTTATAAAACAGTTTAACAAAGTGGACATCAATTCCTGCTTTTAACAATGTAGATAATATCATAAAAACCGATAGCCCATAAACAAAAACCCCGTAATCTTCTTTTGAAAAAATGTAAATAACTAAAATTGAAAACACGTAGTTAGACACAACCGAAAACCCTCTTATCGTGACATATGAGAGCGACTTCTTTTGATTAACATCATTAAAGAAATTGGTTATGGGTTTAAAGAAACTATTTGTTATCATTGACTTTTTAATGTGGAGTTGGTCGTGTTTTTAAAAATAAAAAAATTAATAAAAAAAGAGAAAATTAAAATTCCGTCTTGCCTTTCTAGAATGTTTTCTATCATAGCCATCGCTAAAAACAAAAACAAGACTGATAAATGAACAAAATCCCTTGTTTTGAATGCCGATTTAAATCCATAGAAAAACATGCCTATTAAGGAGGCGACTCCAAACAACCCTGCCGATAACCAAGCCCCTAAGAATTGATTATGTGTATTGAAGTAAGGAGTGCTTTTTTCTAAATAACAAAATGACAAAACTTCTTTAGCGTCTCCTATGCCGTATCCAAAAAAGGGTGCGTTTTTAATAGCCTCTAATGAGCAATTAAATACTCTAATTCTTGTTGATGTTGAGCCTGTTGTGCTTGAGTCAAGGCTATAAAGTGTCGTGATTAACTCATAGAACCGGGCTCTTAAGGGCTCTATTAAATAAATTAAAGCAACGCAGGTCATAAATGCAATAAGAAAATAAACAAAAGACTTTCTATTTCTATTGCTTATAAAGTAATACATAAAAATTAAAAACGTGATTAATATTGCGCTTTTCCGAGCTAGTAATAAAATTATTACAATTAAAAATAAAATAGATGATAAAACAAAAAACTGAGTTGATTTTGTTTTGGCTTTTTCGTAAATCGGCACAGAAAAAATAATAGATATTATAACAAGCATTGAAGCGTATAGTGGGTGGATTGAGTACTTTCCAAAATCAATATTTATTCTTTCTGGAAAATGTAAGAAATATGTTTCTGTTATATAGCCTTTAGAGTAATTGTGAATTATCACTAATAAGAAAAAAAGGACTGTTGAGCAAAAGAAAATAATGTAAAAATAATTTATAATAAAAGAATAATTAATGCTGTTTCTTGAGTGAAGCGCATAGAACATTAATGGGGTTATTAACAAGGGAGATATACTAAGTAAGTTTGTGGTTCCTTCTAAAGTATTATTAGAGTACAAAAAACTGAATCCCATTGCTATAAAGTAAAGCGTATTTGCCACTAGTATTTTAATGTGCTCCGGATTAGTGTGTGTTTTTGGTTTTGTTAAATAAAAAGCAGCTACAATGACAAAAATAAAAAATGGAATATTCCTGATATTAAGGGGTATTAATATAGAGCTTGAAAATAAAAAGAACCCTGTTAGTAGAGTGTTTAATATTGTTTGATTTGTCATTTTCATCACCCCTTATTTAATAAATCTTATTAGAAGTTTTGGAAGAAAAACCACACTCAATAGCGGGCCTATGAAGTAAGAAAAACCATTTGTTAAATCGCCTCTTAATAAAAACATTAAATGAACCGCAAAATAGAATGCAATAAACTGTTTTAAGCAGTCCTCTGATCTATGCCAAATGATAAACTTGACAATAAAATACGCTAAAACAATCGCCAACACTACAATGCCAATGAATCCAAAGTTTATAAATCCTTCAGAAACCACTGAATTAGAGAGGTTCGTAAAGTTGCGTGGTGTTGTGTCAAAGAGGTGATTCCCTATTAGCTCTCCAGTGCTAAGTGGTTTCGTTGTCCACAAGCTTCTTGGCACAAAAAAGAGACAGACACCCAAGAGTTGATATCCCCAGGAAAGACCATAAAGCTTAACATATTCAACTGTTGCCATAATATTTGAAAATGCATCGTAGTGCAATGATTCAAAGGCCCCAGAAATAGTGCCGAACCTCAGGAACGACTCGTAAATCAAACTTGGTTTTACAAAAATCTGTTCTAAACTAGCGTCTATATGTGTAAGAGTTGATGATAGTGGAAAAATAATTACCATGGATAAAAACATAAAAAGAAAGAACTTCGCGTTACTGTTTAGTAATTTTGGGAAAAACAAGTAGATTAAGGCGATGTAAATTGGACCTAATGTGTTTCTTTTCTCTGTAAATATGTTTTTAAAGAAAAACAAAAGAACAATGAAGATCACAAGGGAAAGAACAACGAAAAACGTATTTGAATTTATCTTATTTGTCATTTGTAGGTGTTTCAATGTGAGTACAATGCCTCCTAAAGGAGTAAAGAATAGAAACTTCTTTTTTAACAGCAATAATGATGTAGACTCATCTTTTATTATGTAAACAGACTCAGATATGTCTTTTAGTAGGTAGTCATAGTTGAAAACTGCTATAGCGACACAAGCGACCAATAGCACTAAAATTGCTAAGGGGGTGTTGTATTTAAAATTTACTTCTGTAGCTTGTTCTTTGTTTTTTCCTAGTTTTTTATCTTTAAAGTATAAATAGCTGAAAATAAACACTATGTTGAATATTAATATTAAGAGGTTTGCAAAAACAACACTGGAAGTGTTGAAAGCAAAATCATTTGGAAACCGAAAGTTTAAATCATTCATTGCTGAGATCTGAAAAACCGGAGCTAAAAAAAAGAATAAATAATTGAAAATTATAAATGATGTTAAAAAGGGCGAAAAGGCCTTTTCAATGTTTAAATGGTAATAAGCTATAGATGTAATTAGGAGAAAGTTAACAAAGAATGAACTCCAGATAATTGGCGTAGTGTCAAAGGACAAAAATGCAATTAAACTTATGCATAGATATAAAAAAGTAACTATTGTCTTTAACTTCATAAGGCTTATCTAGCAATACATTGAATTTATATAATGATTCTTCGTGTTTAAACTATTAAAAACAACGCCATAATAAAATGCTTCTAAAAGGACTTAAACCAAACAATCCTCTTATAAGTAATCAGTCAAAATTATATATTTAGAGGGCTTCCTAAGAGATGAGCGTAAACTTACTGCACACTTTAGGGTCTGTTTTAGGGATTAGTTGTTTGGGGTCTATATCTTTCTATAAACCTTAAAAACTCTAATGCTAGTAAGGTGGCAGAGGTCAACAAAAACAAAATAAATGCTAAAAACAGGCTAAGAGGTAATTCAAAACCTAATATCTCCTTCGAGTCAGATGTGACACCAGAGTCTTGCTTGTTAGAGATAATCTCTATAATGTATTGCTTGTCTAATATAGCCCTGTTTGTCTCTACTAATTCTCTTTCTAGCTCTAGGTCACTTAGATATAATTCATATTCTCGAGTTATTTTCGTTTTGCTTGATCCTTCAAAAATGATCCCGTTTTCAGAGGCATTATTACTAATTAATTCCTGCTCCAAAACTCGTTTATATGTGTTTTTAAGCGAGTCTGATTTAACCAAAGAGGATTCCAAAGCTTCTTTAATTTTGGTTAGCTCTGTAATATCCTTTTTTTGCTCGCTCATAAAATATGAGTTTGAAATAATTGAATTAAGAATTTTTGAAAATACTGGTTTAAAACTAGTATTAAGCGAAGACTGTATTGTTATTTTTTGATATTTATATGAGTAATCTTCTATGTTTTCTACAAACTCATTATACTCGATTTTTGGAGAGGCCAAAGTGTCTATCTCTAGCAAAAACTCGTTAAAAACAATAAGATTTTCGTTGCCACTAATAAGAGGGGTGATGTCAAAACATGATATTTTGGATGTTGTTTCCGCGTCAAGTTCTAGTGCTTGGCCTAAAGTTTCGAAATCTTTCTGTTTAACTAAGTTATTGTAGTATTTAACAAGGTTATATAGATTCTGGCCTGAGGGGTAGTTTTGTACTATCTCAACAGAAGAATCAAACTTTGGAGCAGAAAATTTAGGGATAAAAAACCCTATTAGATAGCCTAAAACTAAAGCTGAAAATAATACAATAATGTGCTTTTTAATTAAGAAAATTATCCATACAAAAGTTAAAAAAACATTTTTAAAAATACTAGTAAAAAAATTAATCAACCGATAAAAGGCGGCTCCAATTAGCTTAAAAAGTGTACTTAAATCAACCTCTTCGTTTTGGTTAGGTGTCTTAGAATTTGTACTCATAATGAATTAGTTTAAAATCTGTTTTAGGATTTGTTGGGTGATTAAGTAGGTTGGCTTAACACCGCTAGAGCCAAGCCCTCCAGAAGCTAAAGTTCCTCCTGTTTTAAGAGGGTTATCGCTGGCATAATAGGCGTATCTAACTTTGACGTCCGGGTTAATGCTACGGCGAATTTTTGAAGCCGCTTGTATTGCTTTCTGGTAGTGTACTCCTTCCATTTCCAAGCCAATAACATTCCAAGTTGAGTCATGGAAAAACTTAAGAAGTTCCTTGTTTTGAAGAGAGGTCCCTAAGACAGTTACCATGGTACCGTCAAAAACTTTAAGATCTTCATTGTCAAAGTCTTCAATAGATAATTCGTTTTTGAATGGATAGTTGTCTGCCGTACCTTCAAAAATGTGAGCAGAAGGTATCATAATGTCTCCTTTTGAGCCCTCTAATATCCCTGCCTTTCCCATAACAGATATTGAGTCAACATTTAAGTGTGTATTATCAGCTCCTGTTTTAAATGGCTTCAGAAGTTCGTCTATAGTTTCATAGGCTTGTTCGCCAAATGCATAGTCCATTACTATAAGAACTGCTTCGTTTGATGAGAGTTTCGTTACAGTTTCTGAATTTGAAAAATCTATTTTTGAGGTATCAAATATTTGAACATCAATATTGGCTCCTGAAGTGTCTTGTATGTAAATCATTCCCTCTTTCAACGCTGTTTGCTTTACTTTATTGCGAAGCAATTCATTTTCGCCCTTGCTTAAATGATCGTAAACAGTGAAAATATCATGCTTTGCGCATAAAGCCTTTAGGGCTTTAGGTGCGTGCAGGGTATTCATTACACTGTGTAAGTTGGCCGATATAATATGGATCGGACGCTCTAATAATTTATGCTTTTTAAGGGTCTCTTTAATCGTTGTTGCCCAGGCCTCTCCGTGTATGTGGTGTCCTAGACGCTCTCTAAGAACGGGGCTGAAATTAATTACTCTTTTAGAATTATCTACGATCTCACCTATAGCGCGTTTTCCTAGCCAGTAGATAAGGTGTAGGAAGTGGTCAGGTCGCTTTGGTGTTGAAAACTGATCATAAACTTCTAGAATTTCCTCAAAGGTTCTTCCGAGAATATTGCCAGTATGTGTAATGGCTATCTCACGATCTTTTTGGCTTAACTTTTTCTTAGATAGCACCGAGGCTTCTAGTTTTACCCAGTCTCTGGTTGTTGTTCCCTTTTCATCAATCACTACACGTTTAGCAATTTTATGTGACTCTATAAACATGAATGTTAAGTGCGTTAGAATATCATAAATCTCTGAGCGACCTCTAGTAATCTCAATATTCATTTGCTCAAAATCAATACGATAGCAATTTCGACGACGTTTTGAGGGCACAATAACCTCGAAGTGAGACCCTCCGAAACCTTCAGCACTTGTTAAATTAATCAATATACATTCCTCTATTCCAATAGGAAGTCGGTCTACAACGTAAAGTAATCCTTCAAGTTCTGTTTTTTCTCCGGCTATAGAGCCATATATTTCTGGTCGTAATTGTAGCAACGCTTGTCGCAAGGTCTCCCCTGAGACCCCCATTGGCTTGTAAAAGCCGCGATTGAATAAGTGACGCATCGTCAGGTACAATCTTTCAATAGCATTTGAACTTTCCTGAGCTCGAGTGCGTGTTAGGTTTTTACTTTGAGTTTGTTTCATATGTGTCACAAATATACAGTAATTAGACTAAATCATATTTGTTAGAGCATCTGCAATCTTCCGATCGTTAGAGAGGCGTGGCGTTTTATTCTGCCCCCCCAGCTTGCCTATTGTCTTCATGTAGTTTTGAAATCCAGCTTTCGAGACCGAAGTAACAACTAGAGGCTGCAATACTTTTCCTTGAATTAGGTCTCTATAATAGCTGTTTTGTAATTGCATGGCAGCATCAATTTTAGAAGCAAAATCAGTTATATCTGGAGGAGAGATTTCAAACTCAATAAACCATTCGTGGTATGGAAGCCCGTTTGAGGGTTCTATTTGAGGGGCAACGGTAAACTCGCTTACACTAATATCTGTCCCGTTTAGCGCAGACAAAAGAGCGTGCTCTACTTCCTTTGATATGACATGTTCCCCAAAAGCGGATATAAAGTGTTTGATTCTTCCACTTACAATAACCCTAAAAGGTGTTAAACAAGTAAATTGTATAGTATCTCCAATATTGTAAGCCCATAAGCCGGCGTTTGTCGAGATGATTATCACGTAATTAACTCCAATTTTTACATCTTTTAAGGTCAGCCGCTTAGAAGAAGTTTCAAAGAAAGTGTCCGCTGCTATAAATTCATAAAACATTCCTGAGTCCAACTGAAGAAGCATCCCTTTCGCATTTTGGCGATCTTGAAATGCGAAAAAACCTTCACTGGCAGGGTAAAGCTCAATACTGTTTACTTTTCTGCCAATGAGAGCTTCAAATTTAGAACGATATGGTTCGTAGTTAACGCCTCCAAAAATAAAGAGATTAAAGTTTTTAAAAATCTCGCCTACTCTTTGCCCCTTTTGCTCAATAATTTTTTCAAAATACATTTGAACCCAAGAAGGAATCCCCGCAATAATAGACATGTCTTCGTTCAAAGTCTCTTGAACAATTTTATTTACTTTCGTTTCCCAGTCTTCAATGCAGTTTGTCTCCAAAGATGGCAACCTGTTCTTTTGAAGATATTTTGGGACATAATGAGCTACAATTCCTGACAAACGCCCAAGCTGAACTCCGTTTTTGTTTTCAAGAACTGGACTTCCTTGCAAAAAAATCATTTTTCGATCTACAATTTGAGTGTTCCCTGTTTCGTGAATATATAGTAAAATAGCATTTTTGGCGGCCTCGACATGGCTTGGCATGCTTTCTTTTGTAATCGGAATATATTTTGCGCCTGAGGTAGTTCCTGACGTTTTTGCAAAGTAAAGGGGCTTGCCCTTCCATAAAACATTTGAATCACCAGCGACAACCTTATCAACATAGGGCTTCAAGGCTTCATAGTCCCGTACGGGCACTCTTTTAATAAAGTCTTCATGAGAGCTAATTTCAATAAAGTCATGGTCTACACCAAATTTGGTCGTTGCTGCTTCAGAAATTAAAGATTTAAAAACTCGGTTTTGTGTCTCTATTGGATTAGAAGACCAATTGTTAATTTTTTTATAAGTTCTAGCGGCATATACCTTGGCGAGAAACGCTTTTAATGATGGCATTTTAATTAATTTTAAAAGTCAATAAAGTTGGTTGGGTTGAGAGGGGTTCCATTACTCCAAAGTTCAAAATGGAGGTGTGGGCCTGTGCTCAGCTCTCCTGAAGCACCAGAAATAGCTATAACTTCTCGAGACCTAACAAAATCTCCTTGAGACTTTGTTAGGGATGAGTTGTGCTTGTAAACAGAGACTAATTCATCTCCATGATCAATTATAATTACGTAGCCTGCGTCTGAGGTCCAAGAAGCAAATAATACGCGGCCATCTGAAGTTGCTTTTACAGGGGTGTTTGTGGGAACTACAATGTCAACTGCAAAATGTTTTTCGTTTGGCTCAAATCCGGAACTTATTGAGCCATTTACCGGTGGGAAAAACACGAAATCTTTAACCGATGTGGCGGATTCAAATAAGTTATACTTGTCTTCATTGCGAACCTTTTCCCTTAGTAATGAGTCTGCTTTTGATGGGTTTAACTCTAAAACGTCGGTGTCGGCTTGAGCGGCTTTAAAAATAGAATCTTTATTGATTACGACAGCGCTAACCTCACCCCTCAATACGCTTTTTAAGGAGTTAATATAGGCGTCGTTCATGTTAATTGATTTTAGTAAAGAATCTGTCTTAGAGTCCAGGTCCAGGGCCTGCTTTTGCAGTGCTGTTGAAGAGTAGCCTGGGATATATTCACGTAATGGCGTAAAAACAATCAATAGTGTTGTAAGTATTACTAGAATAATTGCTGCTAGTGAGCTCAAAAAAAACACATTGAGTCTTGTCAACTTGATTGCAAAGCGTTCCTCAAAAGTGTCTTCGTTCAGCACCACTAAGCGGTATTTATGAAGAAGCTTTTTTTGAAGTTTCTTTTTATTTGTTTTTTTTAATCCCATTTATAGACAAAATTAAATAAAAATTAAGCGATTCTTGTCTTTAAACCTGACTATTGTTTGAAATAGCCATTTATTTAAAGGATAATTGCTAACTTTGTAGTCTAAATTTATAGCAATATGAATACTTACATGATACCCTTAGCTATCGGAGCCCCACAAATTGTTTTAATTGTGGTTGTCGTTCTTTTGTTGTTTGGCGGCAAAAAAATCCCTGAACTTATGAAAGGTTTAGGCGGCGGAATTAAAGAATTCAAGAAAGCCAGTCAAGAAGAAAACAAAGATTCTGAGGAAAAAAAGGACTAAAAGTCCGTGCTGACTCTATTGTTTATTCCTTAATAGAAATCGATTGTATAATCGCTTCTAGTTCGAAAACATATGCGCGCTTTTCAACAGAAGGGGCAAACACAAACCCTTCGGCAATTAGAAATCGATTGTTAGCCTTGTCTACTATCCAGTAGTTGATAAAAGGTCCAGACATAAAGGCGTCTTTCACTTGCCAAATACTTTTTGTTTTAAAAGAGCTTAAGTTAGCAACCTTGTCTTTTCCAAAAAAGGGGGTGTACGCTTTTTCTGTTGTCATATAACTACCCTCTACCGGGCCTGGAATATGCTTCCTACCAATGGAATCCCTTGTCCTTATCACCCGATTTTCCAGTGCCTCCTTTGTGAAGGCTTCATCATAAGGAACTGTGTACAACAACAAATTCACTGTTCCTGTTTTAATATCTCTTCGGATCCAGAAAAAGTCGTCCTCTTGCTTGGCTAATCTATATATAGACGGAAATTGTATTTCGATCCCCAACTGCTCTGATATGGCGGTAGAGTTAAACAAAGATTTTCGAGAGCGTCGCTGCTTTTCCTTAATTTCATAGGCTTTAAAGGCGTTTGTTATTTTTTCCTGGTTGTCCGCGAATTGATCTATAATTTCTCGATTCGTCATTCCGCTCACCAAAATCATTCGCTGTGGAGACGCATAAGGGTCTTTATAAAACTTTGTTGATGCTTCTGCTCCTTTAGTAACTTTTAAAACAAGACGAGTGTTTTTTACAAAGCCTGAAAAAATGGACAAAGGAATTTGCCTTAGTTTAAACTGAGGTTCGTCTTGAGGGAGCCCATATAAGGGGGCTCCTATAGTGGATCGTATTGTCTCTCCAACTGGTGATTCCCATAATTCATTATCAATTACCACTGATAAATCATTAATGTTTCCAGAAGACCTGGGCTTATAAACCGTCTTGTCATTTACATTTTCACAAGCGGATAATACTAAAAATACGCAAAGTGCTTTTATAAATTCTCGCATTGATTTGTGTTTTAATTAGAGATAATTAAATTCATCCCTGGTTTTAATTGACTATCCCAAATATCATTCCATTCTTTTAAGTTTTGAATAGAGACACCTGTTAGTTTATTTGATATACTCCAAAGAGAATCTCCGGATTTAACTAAATACGTTTCTTTTTTCGTTGTTTTTTTTGATGATGTTTGAGTTGCTTTAACAACAGAATCTGCTGTTGGATTTCGCGAATAAATTGTCAATCGTTGTCCTATTTTTAAGTCACTGGCCAGTAATCCGTTCCATTGTTTTATTTGACTCACCTTAACTTTAAAGTTACGAGCAATCTTTCCAAGATAGTCTCCTGACTTAACTTTATACCTGATTTTAGAATCAATCTCAAAAAACTGAGGTAATGGCTTTTCTCGAGCTTCAAATTCTGCCTTTGCAAAGGCATAAATTTGATCTTCTTTTTGAACAAAATCACCCATTTTGTCAAGCGGCAACCTTAGTGTGTAGGTTTTGGTCTCTAAAACAGGAATAATATCTAACTTGTAAGAGGGGTTTAAGAATTGAAGCGCTTCAATCTTCATGTCTATAAGTTCCGCTATTTGATCTAAAGAAATCATCTGTTTAACATGAATCGTATCTGTTGCCAATATTGGAGCTTGGCTAAGGTCGCGTTTAAGTCCATGAGCTTCTGCATACTCAAAAAGATAAAATGTAGCTAAAAAGGCAGGAAGGTAGCTAGCGGTTTCTCTGGGTAAAAATGGACGAATATTCCAGTAGTTTTGATAGCCTCCCGAGCGTCTAATCGCTTTCGTTACATTCCCTGGTCCTGAGTTGTAGGCGGCCAAGGCAAGGTCCCAATCGCCAAATGTTTTATATAAAGAGCTTAAGTATTTGGCAGCAGCATTAGTGGAGCGTAAGGGGTCACAGCGCTCGTCAACATAACTACTCACTTCAAGGCCGTACTGTTTTCCTGTAGAAAACATAAACTGCCATAAACCGGTGGCCCCAACACGGGACTTAGCGCGTGGCTTCAGTGAGGATTCTACAATTGCTAAATACTTAATTTCTAAAGGCAAGTTGTGTTTGTCTAATATTTCCTCAAACATTGGAAAGTAATAGTGGCTAATCCGCATCAGGGTCTCTGTAGACTGTTTGCGAGACTTTAGGTAGCCTTTTATGACGCTTTCAAGCGAAGGGTTGTATTTAATACTAAAAGGGGTTTTGGCGTCTAGAATAGCCAATCGCTTCTTAAGTGTGTCTGTAGGAAGTTCTGGATAATAAACAGCTTCAAAGGATTGATTTGCCACAGAATCCTTAAGAGCCTTATAAAGGTCGTTCGCGTATAATTCATCTTGGAAACGCTCTTCCATCTGCTGAACACGAATAAGACCCTGTGTTAGAGTGTCTTTTTGGGGGGTACTTCCTTCAGGTAAACTGTCTGAAGTTTGCCCATATAAAGGCCCCATATTTAACATCCCTATAAAGAAAAAGGCTCTAAGCATTGTTCTATAAAATCAAAGTTATTCTTGTTTATTCTGAGATCGCAGCAATCCCAGGAAGTGTTTTTCCTTCCAGACTCTCAAGCATTGCGCCTCCGCCTGTACTGACGTAGCTCACCTTGTTTTCAAAACCAAATTGCTTCACTGCTGATACTGAATCGCCACCTCCAACTAAAGAAAATGCACCATTTTTAGTCGCTTCTGCTATTGAATCTCCTAAGGCAATCGTTCCAGTAGAAAACGCTTCCATTTCAAAAACGCCTAAGGGCCCATTCCATAATATAGTTTTACACTTCTGGACTACCTCATGAAATAGTGCTTTTGATTTTGGTCCACAATCTAATCCTTGCCATTTTTCGGGAATTGCTCTAACATCTACAATTTGAGTATTGGCGTCATTACTAAAATCATCTGCTGCTAAAACATCAACTGGAATATGAACTTGTACGTTTTTGGCCTTGGCTCTTTCTAGAATTTGAAGCGCCAACTCCATTTTATCATCTTCACAAATGGAATCACCAACACTCCCTCCTTGAGCTTTAACAAAAGTAAAGGTCATGCCTCCTCCGATAATTAAGTGATCCACTTTGTCGAGTATATTGTCTATAATTGTAATTTTTGAAGAGACCTTAGCGCCTCCTAATATTGCTAAAACTGGCTTTTCGCCTGTTTGCATTACTTTATCAATACTTTCTATTTCTTGAGCCAATAGGCTTCCAAAACATTTGTTTTCCGAAAAGAATTGCGCAATAATTGTTGTTGAGGCATGTGCTCTGTGGGCGGTCCCGAAAGCGTCGTTAATGTAAAAATCCCCTAGGTTTGATAGTGCTTCAGCAAAACCTAAACTTCCATTAGTTTCTTCGGCATGATATCTTAAGTTTTCTAGCAAAAGGACTTGGCCGGGTTTGAGGTTGTCACAGGCCGTCTGTGCGTTTTGTCCTATGCAATTGGTAGAGAATAAAACCTCTATTCCTAACACAGTTTCAAGTGTGCTAACAATGTGTCGTAATGAAAATGCTGGTTCTTGAGATTTTGGCCTACCCAGGTGAGACATTAAAATACAACTTCCTCCGTCTTCTAAAACCTTCATGATTGTTGGCTTGGCAGAAACAATTCTTGTGGCATCAGTTACCTCAAATTGTGCATTCAAAGGAACATTAAAGTCAACTCTAATTAATGCTTTTTTATTTTTAAAATTTATACTTTGTAGTGCTTTCATTACTTGGAAGTAGTTTTGTTGGTTTTATAAGATTTCAAAGGTAAGTATTTCTTTTAGCTTGCGAGATATACACTTGAAAAAGTTGTGCAGAAATGCGACTCTATAAAAAAAGGCTGCTTTTTAAACAATGCTCATAGCGCTTATGATAACGTATGAGATTCAATTAAATCTGCTATCTTTGTTTCATGACTTTTGAAGATATTATAGGGCAATCTTTGTTAAAAAAACACCTGATGCAAGGCGTCGATTCTGGCCGCGTTCCGCATGCACAACTTTACGTTGGAAAGCGTGGCGTAGGAGGGCTGCCTATGGCTATTGCATACGCAGACTATTTGATCAAACAGCAGCCCATTGGTCTTAGCTACATGAATCCCTTGACGCATCCAAACATCCACTTCGTATACCCGGTAACCACCAGTGATAAAGTAAAAACAAAACCGATTTCATCCAACTACATAAGTGAGTGGCGAACGTTTGTTGAAACAAACCCTTATGGCTCTATTAACGACTGGTATGAATTAGTCGGTGTTGGCAATAAACAAGGTAATATTGGCGTAGAGGAGGCAAGTGATATTGCGGCTAAAATGTCTCTTAAGGCGTTTAACGGCGGATACAGGGTTATGATTGTTTGGATGGCAGAAAAAATGAATTCGATGTGCGCCAACAAACTGTTAAAACTTATTGAAGAGCCTGCTGATAAAACAGTTATCATTCTAATCACAGAAGACGAAGAGCGATTAATTGGAACCATACGCTCAAGGTGTCAATCGGTACATTTAAACCCCCTTTCTGAGGAAACGATAAAGAGCGCCTTAATTGAAGGACATAATACAGAGAAGAACTTGGCGCAAAATATCGCTCATCAATCTGAAGGAAGTTATAGCAGAGCTTTAGATTTATTAAGTCAGGGGCCTGAAGGCCTTCAGTTCGAGGCTTGGTTTATAGCGTGGGTTCGGACTGCGTTTCAAGCAAAAAGTAATAAACGGTCTATCAATAGCCTCATGGCGTGGAGCCAAGAAATCTCTAAGGCTGGTCGAGAAATTCAAAAACAGTTTTTGGATTATAGTTTGCGATTTTTTAGACAAGCCATGCTCCACAACTATGGTGCTAAAGAGCTGGTTTTTATTAAACTAAATGACAAAAGCTTTAAAATTGAGAATTTTGCCCCGTTCATAGATTCGTCTAATATTTATGAGATATCTAAAGAAATCGAGCTGGCGAGCTATCAAATAGAGCGAAATGGAAATGCAAAAATTATTCTTACAGATTTGTCGATTAAACTGACTCGATTGTTACACATGAAAAAATCTTAATTCTTAGCGTAAGCGGCATTTAAAGCCTTAAGAATTTCTTGTGTTAAATCCGAAGTGTCTTCCCCGTACAAAACACTTCCAGCTTCATTACTTCCCAATATGTAATTGAAGTTATTCGACTTGCCGTAATCTTTCACAAATTCAATAACCTTATTAATAATAGAATCGTTTAGTGTTTGGCTTTCTTGCGCAATTGATTGCTGTTCAATCTGAACACTTTTTTGAAGAACTTGCTCTTTTTGTTGAAGCTCTTGGGATAATTTCTGGATTGATGACTGAGACATCTTGCGGGCTCTTAGTTCAGCTTCTTTAATTTCTAGCTCAAATGCAGAACGAAGACTGTCAGTGCGTGTTTTGAATGCTTTAATTTTTAATTGAAGTTTCGAATCTATGTCGACCCGCTCTTGGTAATCATTAATAAGTACCACATTGTCAACAAACCCTATTTTTTGCTGCTGGCAGCCGGTTAAACTAATTAGTGTTAAAAAACAAATAGCTAAATTTTTCATGAATGTAAGTTTTAATTTTATACTGCAAAAGTAAAAAAACCAATGGGATTTATACAAAAAAGGCAAAGGAGTTCGTTAATAGAAAAAATCTATAGACGAATAGCTGTGCGATTGTATTCGCTTATTCAAATCAGGTGTCTTGTGTGGCTCTTAATGGCGTGAATCTTTTTCGCCTTACAAAGTACTGGATTGGTAGGTCAAAGTCGCTTAAAGTGCTTTAGAACGCCAACTATTGTTTTTTAAGACATAAATCAACGAAGAGTATTCCCCCGTCTTTAGCGCCTTAAGGTTTGAAAGAAAGCCAGTACATAAACTACTAAAAATCTTATGTGATCCTGTTTTGTGTTTATTAGATAACATGCTAACATAGTATGCGTCCATTAGCATAGGATGGGTTGATTCTAACGACATCTGTACTCTAGAAAAAATCTTTGGGATAGATTCTTTAGAAAAGTGCCACAAATGCCTTGGTACATCATATGCTGCCCAGAATTTTTTAAAGTGGCCTGCATCGTAACTTTTAAAATTCGGAACTGCTACAATAATTCGGCCATTAGGCTTTAGTAGTTTCTTGAAGGTTTTGATATCTTTGTCCAAGTTTGGAAGATGCTCTAAGACGTGCCAAAGTGTAATAACATCAAAAGAAGCCGTAGGAAAACTATTTAACATTTTTTCACTAAAAACTGAGTTATAGCTCTTGTCGTTTGCCAGCCCTCTTGCTGTAGAATTAGGCTCTATGCCTTTAGCGACCCAGCCACCTTTCTTTGCTGCTCTTGTAAAATATCCCGTTCCGGCCCCTACATCTAGAAGGGTTGCTGTATCCGCTTTAAAAGCAGCTACAAGCTTTACCTTTCGTCTTAAGGAAAAATACCTAACAACATGATAAAGAACATCTATAAGAGACTTCAGCTGGTTGCTGTGTGAGATATAGCCAGTATCTGGATAATATGTCTTTAGTTCTAAATCACTCGGCTTGGGGTGTGTATAAAGCAAGTCTAGGGATGGGTCAGCTAGTAGCTGAAAAGCTTCTCCGCTGACAGAATAATCCTTAAGAGTGATGTGTGTTTTGTGTGTTTTCATACAACGTTCCACGTGGAACATTTTAATTAACTTAGCGCCCCATATATACAAGCAAGACCGAAATATCATTAGGCGAAACCCCGCTAATCCGTGACGCTTGAGCAACCGTTGTTGGCTGCACTTTTTCAAGTTTTTCACGCGCCTCGTAACTCATGGATTTGATTTGTGAATAGTCAAAACCCATTGGTATTTTTACGTATTCAAGCCGCGTAAGTTTATCAGCATTGTTTTTTTCTTTAGCTATATAGCCCGAATACTTAACCTGTATCTCTGCCTGTTCAATAACTTCCCTATCTAAATTATTCTGATTAATATAGTCTTCGACAGCTACAAATTTGCGGACGTCTTCTATGCCAATATTAGGCCTTGAAAACACCTTAAACATTTTATCGGATTGTCGAATCAGCGCTGAACCTTTACTTTCTAAAACAGGATTAGCCTCTTCTGGCTTTACGCTTTGTGTTCTAAAAAACTCTACAAAGGATTCCGCTTTGGAAAGTTTTTCCTCCATGCGCCTTAAACGCTTCTCGCTAGCAATTCCGAGCGCATGACCTTTTGGGGTTAGCCTAATGTCGGCATTATCTTGTCTTAAAAGCGTGCGATATTCTGCCCGTGACGTAAACATTCGGTACGGCTCTTCAGTACCTTTAGTAATTAGGTCGTCTATTAAAACTCCTATGTAGGCCTCGTTTCTTTTCAGTATAAAAGAATCTTCTTCGCGAACCTTCAAACTGGCGTTAATCCCAGCCATTAACCCTTGGGAAGCCGCTTCTTCATAGCCTGTTGTGCCATTAATTTGGCCTGCAAAATACAAACCACTAACAAGCTTGGTTTCTAAGGAATGGGTTAATTGAGTAGGAGGGAAGTAGTCATATTCAATGGCATAACCGGGTCGAAAGAACTTCACTTTTTCGAAACCCTTAACGGCTCGTAATGCTTTAAATTGAATGTCTTCGGGAAGAGAGGTGGAAAACCCGTTGATATAATACTCAACCGTGTTCCAGCCTTCTGGCTCTACAAATATTTGATGGCGGTCTTTGTCTGCAAAACGGTTTATTTTATCTTCAATTGAAGGGCAATAGCGCGGCCCTAAACTTTGAATGCGGCCATTAAACATGGGGGATCGATCAAAACCTTCTTTAAGCAAATTATGAACCTCTGTGCTTGTGTAGGACATATGACATGAGCGCTGGGTTTGTAAAGGTTTGGTGATATCAGAATATGAAAACTTTTCAGGAACACTGTCGCCTGGCTGTTCAATCATTTTAGAAAAGTCCAGAGACCTTCCGTCTACTCTTGGCGGGGTCCCCGTCTTCATGCGACCAGACTCAAAGCCTAATTCTACGAGTTGTTCTGTAATGCCTGTTGCAGCTCTTTCACCTGCACGACCTCCACCAAAGTTTTTGTCTCCAATATGAATAAGACCATTGAGGAAGGTCCCGTTTGTTAATACTACGGACTTTGCTCTTATTTCAACACCCAAAGAAGTTTTAACGCCAGTAACTTTTCCCGATTTAACCACAAGGCCTGTAACCATTTCCTGATAGAAGTCTAGGTTTTTTGTTTGCTCTAGAAGCATCCGCCAATCCTCCGCAAAACGCATTCGATCGCTCTGAACCCGTGGACTCCACATTGCGGGACCTTTAGACTTGTTAAGCATTTTAAACTGAATAGCTGACGTATCGCTTACAATTCCGCTGTAGCCGCCTAAAGCGTCTATTTCACGTACGATTTGACCCTTAGCAATTCCACCCATTGCTGGATTACAAGACATTTGTGCTATGTTTTGGAGGTTCATGGTTACAAGCAGGGTTTGACTTCCCATGTTTGCTGCCGCTGCCGCTGCCTCACTTCCTGCGTGACCACCTCCTACTACAATTACATCGTAAATTTTATCAAACATTCATTGCTTATTTAGTGTTCCACGTGGAACAAATCAGTTGCGTTTGCAAATATAGGTATTTAGAAAGGCTTATCCATAAGTTGCTGAAGATAGAAGCCTTCTTTTGTTCGCATCAAGGAAGATTCTGAATCAGTCTTGTCTTTGTAGCCACAAAAATGAAGAATACCATGAGCCATGACCCTTGAGAGTTCTGTTTGAAAAGTTTGGTTAAACTCAGTCGCATTCTCTTTGACCCGGTCAATAGAAATAAATATCTCGCCGTGGACCTGTTTTCCGATCGAATAATCAAAACTTATAACGTCCGTAAGAGTGTCGTGATTTAAAAAATCCAGATTCAACTTATGTAGATAATCGTCGTTACAAAAAACAATAGAGATTTCCCCTTCAGAATGGTCTTCTTTTAAAATAATTGAACTTAGCCAAAGACTAATAGCCTCTGATTTGGGTAATTCAAATGTGGTTTCTGTGCTAAAACTAATCATTTGTTGTTTTAAAGTATTCTTGGACTTTTTTCCTTAACTCTTGGCGCAAAGGTAAACTTTGTCTGTTTAATATTTCAGTAGTGCTAAAATATTGTTTTATAGTTTCGGGGCTTATAGTAGGTGCTTCAGAGCGTGGGGCCCTGCTTGTGTCCGACTCTCTTTTAGAGTCTTCCCCTTGCTGAAGTGTCGCTTTATTGAGCTTTAAAAGCTGATGCTTTAAGGCTTTCATTTGATTAAGTGTTTTCGTCGTAACACCTTGATTAACAAGGTTTTCTTCGATTTTATTCATAGCCTTCAGTAAGTCACTCTCTTTGGCTGACATCCCATTTTTTTGTAACAAATCCTGTAGCGCCGTCCTTAGTTGTTGTTGCTTTTTAAATATCTCAAAAAGTTCGGCGCTATCTACTTCGTTTTCAGACTCTCGTGCGTTTTTCCCGCCTTCACCTCCTGGTGAGGGTGTTGAATCCTTAGGGTCACCTGGCCCTTTCTCTTTTCCTTTGTTTCCGCTTTTGGGTTCACCGCTTTCTTCCTCTGATTCTTTTCCCTTTTCGCCCAGCTTTTGTTCCATTTGTTCGTTTAAGGACTCTTGACTCATAATGATGTCTGGAAGCTGCATTTCCCCTTGGCCTTGGCCAGGCGACAGCTCTAGTTGAGCCTCCATGTTGCTTAATGTATTGCTTAACAAGTCTGCTAATTTATTAGTTGCCATCATTGCAAATTGCTGAGAACTAACCCCTTTTTGGAGTTCATATTCTGAAAGGAGCGCTAAGCTTTTGTCAATATTAAAAAAAACTTCTGCCACTTCTTTACTAATCAATTCAGAGATCATAGGCTGACGTAAAGACAGCGCAAACAAACTGTCCTCTACGTGTTCAAAGTGGGTTCGAAGATTGCTTTGTCGAAGAAGTTTCACTGCATATTGACGCGGATTAGATCCCGCCAAAACAAACTGATTCATAAGCGCTTCTTGCTCAAAAGAGAATAAAATTAAATTATCTAATATTTGACGAAGCACCTCAATGTCTTCGCTCATTTGTTTAGTACCCCCAGCGCTCATGTTTTGAGACATTTTTTTAGTCATTAGCTGCATTTTTTGAGCTGCTTTCTTTTGGCTTTTTTGAGCCTCTGAGGATGCGCTTTTGGCTTGTTCATAATCTGGAAAATCTTTTTCTTCCTCTAACCTCTCAAGAGCTTCTTCTAGATCTTTCACGATAGACTCCTCGAGCAACGGGTCGTCAAGAAGTTGCAGCGGCTTAGCCAAGGCGTTATTGTCTTCTTTCAGAGCCGCTATCTCTTTCCGAATCTCATCGAAGGATTTATTAAGAGCTTGTTGAGTTGATTTATTATTTGCTTTTATTGGCTTATCAGCTAGTTGTTCTTGCGACTCTGACAACTCCTTTAGTTTTGAGTTAATTTGCTCAGATTTTTTAGTAACATAGTAGCGTTTTGTAAGTTCTAGAAGTTGCTCAAGGCTTCGTTGTTTGTTTTTGCTTTGTTTAGCCATTTCAGCAAGCTTATTTGCTAGCTCTTCCTTGTTGATTTTGCTAGCAACCTTCTCGATTTCTTCTAAAATCTTTTCATTCTTCTTTAATTCCTCTTGTTGCGTTTTTAACCGTTTCTGTAATTGGTCCTTGAAAACGTCTTTTCCTTCTTTTTTAAAACGGTTAAGGTTTCTCTCCATGGTTTCATTGAGCTTTGTGAGTAATTTATCCTGACTTTTTTGACGCTCAATAAACTGCTTAAGCTTTTGTTGATCTGAATAATTAAGAAGTTGTGTTTCTTTTTGATTAATTGAAATCTCCTTAAGTCTCTGATCTTGTTCGGCAAGTGCTTTTAATGCTTTTTGGAATGCGTTGGAGACTTCACTCTGTTCCTTAATTCTTGAAGCTTCAAGTTGTATTTCTGTTTTTTGTTTGTAAGTAAATGTTCGGCTGCGAGTAGACTTATAGTTGTGGAGACGGTCATTATCTATCACCTCAAAATATAGTGAATAAGCCATGTCCTCTAAAAGATTAAGGTTGTCTGGGAAAGCATACGTAAATTCTTGAGGATTACTTTGAGTTAAAGACACTTGAATAACAGAAATGTTATTTGGGGATTCGGTGGGAAAATAGTGGAGCCTTAAAGCCCGAACACCATAATCATCTGAAACCTGTCCGTAAAAATAAAGCCTTTCTTGTAAGGTAGAGTCCCGCTTCATTTGGAGCTGGATTAGTGGCGGTTTATCTTTTATTAAATTAATAAAATAGTCAAGGTTCTCAAAGTTTTTAAGTTTCGAGTTGCTGGTTGTGATAGAGTATCCCATCGATCTGAAAACTTGCTGGACATGTGTAAATTTCTGATTAGACTTGTCAAAAAAGGAAAAAGAGGCGCTGTTTAGGATCACAACGGTATCGGTTGACTTTGTCAGAACTTCCCACTTCAATTTTGAGCCCTCGGGAACGGTCGCGTTGCCATTGTTTTCAATTTTTCTTTGAGGCTCCTGAGTGTATTTAGGTGGGTAAACATATAGGTTTATACCAAGGACAAGAGGGGTCGGTACAACTGTAAGCTGTAAGGGGGCTGAAATAACACTTCCCGAACTTAGCTTGAAGTTAATTGATTCTTTGGGCTGGAGAAACTGATACTCGAAGACGCCTGGGCTAACTGAACTTAAAAGGTAGACAGCGTCATTATAAACAATACTTACCGCTTCAGGAACTATGGACCCTTTTGTTGTTACCTTAAGAGTGAATGAGCTGCTTTCAAGCGTAGAAAGAGATGGGTTGGCGACTACAAACTCAAAAAGTGCGGGGGGGCTATAGTTGTCTTGATAATTGACGACCCGCTTCAGACTATCTGTAAAAATATATTGTTTTCCAAGGGCAAAAAAAATAAAGAGAATAAGTAAGGGAATAAAAGCGTATTTAATATACTTAATATTAGAAGATAAGTCAACCGCTTTTTTGAACGAAATTGTCTTTAGGCTATTCGATTTTTGCTCTATGCTAGCAAGAAGGAGCTCGGTTTGAGCGGAGTGCTGTTTAAGTTGAAGGACGTTTAAGAGTTTGTCTTTTATTTCCGGAAAATGATCTCCAATAATTTTAGAAGCAAACTCAAAGTCAATCCCTTTTTGAATTTTAAATAACTTAAATAAAGGGCTTAAAATGAAACCATAAAAAATAACGGTCTCAAAGCTAATTATAAGCCAAAATAAAAGGGTTCTTTTTGAGGAATTAAGCCAAAGAAAGTGCTCAACAGTTAGAAAAAAAAGAGCAAAAAGTAACCCTACAAACAAAAACATCAGCAAACCTTTTAAAAGAGCGCTAATGTAAAACTGTCTGACGAAACGTCTTAAATTTTGTTCTATCTTTTGAAAACTATCCAATTATCATTAACTTTAAAAATAATTATATTACAATAATAATACTTATTTGTGATTGATTCGTGTTGTTGTGTTTATAAACGTCTCAGCTTTTTTAATAGAAAAACAGTAAACTAATGAATGACTTAAAATACCTGTCGGCACTTTCAATTCCGCTGTCAGCTTTTATTGCGCTCTATTTAAAAGGGGGGTGGCTCTTTTTGCCGCCTATATATGCATTTATTCTTATACCGATCGTTGAGTGCATTTTGCCCGTGAGCGCTGAAAATTTTTCTGATGAGACGAAAGAAAAACGAGCAGTGAATCGTTTCTTCGATTGGATGCTCTATGTTAATATTCCCGTTGTTTTCGTATTGTTAATTTGGGGTTTTTACATTGTTTCAACGGTTAATCTAAGCGCTATTGAGGCTGTAGGGCTGGTCGTTTCAATTGGAATGGTTCTAACCACGAACGGAATAAATGTCGCTCATGAACTGGGGCATCGTCAAGAGTCTAAAGATAGGTTCTTATCAAAAGCGCTCCTTTTGCCTTGCCTGTATATGCATTTTTACATAGAACACAACCACAGTCATCACTTAAATGCAGCCACAAAAGAAGACCCTGCCACAGCGCGCTACAATCAAACACTCTATTCGTTTTGGGTCACCTCAACGGTAAGACAATATTTTGGAGCCTGGAAGGTGCAGATGCGCTTACTAAAAAACTATAACCGCTCTTTTTTTAGCTTTTATAACGACGTCTTTTGGTATTTTATCATTCAATTTGTGTATCTACTTTGTGTCTACCTAGTCTTCGGAGTTTTGGGTCTTGGTCTGGCGATAGCTGCTGGGGTAGTGTCTTTTTTGTTTTTGGAAACCGTGAACTACATAGAGCATTACGGGTTACTGCGATCAAAAAATGCCTCTGGGAGGTATGAGCGTGTTCAAAAAATTCATTCCTGGAACTCTAATCACGTAGTTGGGCGTATCATACTATATGAACTTACTCGGCATAGTGATCACCATTATAAGTCTTCAAAAAAATACCAAGTTTTAGAATCACATAAAGAAAGCCCAATTCTTCCTTTTGGCTACCCCACTTCAATGGTACTGGCAATGATACCCCCTTTGTGGTTTAGGATTATGAACAAGAGGGTTCCTGCTAATATGATTTAAATTAAAGCTTAGGTCGTTTTTCTTTGGGCAATGTGATTAGCAGTTATATCTTTGTCTTTTTAAATGAACAAAATGAACAATCCTATTCGTGTAAGATTTGCACCCAGTCCCACTGGGCCACTACACATTGGCGGCGTAAGAACCGCTCTTTTTAATTATTTATTTGCAAAAAAAAACGGCGGCACCTTTGTTTTACGTATTGAAGACACAGACCAAAATCGCTATGTAAAAGGCGCAGAAGATTATGTTGTAGATGCCCTAAACTGGTGTAACATCCCCTTTGACGAAGGTCCTGGGAAAGAGGGTGGGTTTGGCCCTTACAGACAAAGCGAGAGAAAACATATCTATAAGAAACACGTCGACCTGCTTTTGGAAAACAACAATGCTTATTATGCTTTTGACTCCGCCGAATCCTTAGATAAAGAGCGTAAAAACCACGAAGAAAGAGGAAAGACTTTTATCTACAACTGGCACAACAGGACAAAGGGGCGTTTAGTTAATTCCTTGGTTTTGTCCGAAAAGGAAGTGCAAGATAAAATAGTAAATGGAGACGACTATGTCGTACGTTTTTTAGCTCCAGAAGGAGAAACACTAGAGCTTTCAGATCTAATTCGAGGGCAAATTAAAATTGACACAAACACTCTAGACGACAAGGTGCTCTTTAAGTCGGATGGAATGCCAACGTATCACTTAGCTAATGTTGTGGATGACTATTTAATGGAGATCACTCACGTGATTCGTGGCGAAGAATGGCTACCGTCATTAGCGCTTCATGTGCTACTTTATGAAGCTTTTGGATGGGGGGCTCCTGAGTTCGCTCACTTGCCTTTAATCTTAAAGCCTACTGGAAAAGGAAAGTTAAGTAAGCGTGACGGCAATAAATTAGGGTTTCCTGTATTTCCACTAAGGTGGGAAGACCAAACAACGGGTAGCATATTAAACGGCTATAAAGAAGAGGGTTACTTCTCGGGCGCTGTTATAAACTTTTTAGCTTTCTTAGGCTGGAACCCTGGTACAGAACAGGAAATTTTTAACCTAGAGGGTTTAATAGATCGTTTCGATTTAAAAAAGGTTAATAAAGCAGGAGCTCGGTTTGACCCAGACAAGATAAAGTGGTTTAACCACCACTACATGCAAGAAACAGGTGTGGAAGCCCTGGTACCTGTTTTTGTAAATGAAAACCCACAAATTAGCTCAATAGACCCTGGTTTTATTGAGCTTGTCATAAAGCTCGTTAAAGAACGGGCGACATTTCCTTCCGATCTGTGGGGGTTAAGTCATTACTTTTTTAAAGCGCCTACAAACTATAATGAAGGTGCAGTGAAAAAAGTCTGGAAAGACCATTCAAATGAATTAATGGTACAATTAATCGACGTCCTTAGTGCTGCAGACGAATCTTCTATTGACACGCTTCAGGGTGCGGTAAAAGACTGGATTACTGAAAATGGAATAGGGTTTGGAAAGGTGATGATGCCGCTTCGAGTCGCTCTTGTGGGCGCTCTAGAGGGTGTTGATGTGTTTGATATTATGTTTTTGATTGGGAAAACAGAAGCTATAAAACGAATTCAATCACTGATTGACAGTAACTAATTATTCTAAATGTTGTGTGGGAAATTTCATTACTTTTACCATCGCATACAACGCGTTATGAAATCAGAGTAAATGAAGCATATTAGAAACTTTTGTATAATCGCACACATTGACCACGGCAAGAGCACCTTAGCAGATCGGTTATTAGATTTTACCGGAGCTGTAACAGAGCGTGAAAAACAAAGCCAATTACTTGACAGTATGGATTTGGAACGTGAGCGAGGTATTACTATAAAATCACACGCTATTCAGATGGAGTATACCTATGAAGGTCAAGAATATATCTTAAATCTAATAGACACCCCTGGACATGTCGACTTTAGCTATGAAGTGTCTCGGTCAATTGCAGCATGTGAAGGCGCTCTTTTGGTGGTTGATGCCGCTCAGAGTATACAGGCACAAACTATTTCGAACCTATATCTAGCGCTAGAGAATGATCTAGAGATAATCCCTATTTTAAATAAGGTTGATTTGCCAAGTGCAAACCCCGAAGAAGTAACAGATGATATTGTCGACCTTCTTGGGTGTGATGCTTCTGATGTCATTCCTGCTAGCGCCAAAACAGGGATTGGTATTGAGGAAATATTGGGTGCTATCATTAAGCTTATTCCCCCTCCTGGTGGATCTCCTGAAGCACCGCTTCAAGCGCTTGTGTTCGACTCTGTTTACAATTCGTTTAGAGGAGTTGAGACTTACTTTAAGGTTAAAAACGGAAGTATTAAAAAAAATCAGCAGGTACGGTTTATTGCAACAGGAAAAACCTATGGAGCTGATGAGGTTGGGACATTAAATCTTACACAAACTCCTAAAAAAGAGATTGGAACTGGGGATGTTGGTTATTTAATCACCGGAATAAAGGATGCGCGAGACGTAAAAGTTGGTGATACAATTACAGATGCTAATTTTCCTACAACCGAAGCTGTTGACGGATTTGAAGATGTTAAGCCTATGGTTTTTGCTGGAATATACCCTGTTGATACTGAGGAGTATGAAGAGCTAAGAGCTTCGATGGAAAAACTACAGCTTAATGACGCTTCTTTGGTCTTTCAAGCAGAAAGCTCTGCCGCTTTAGGTTTTGGTTTCCGTTGTGGGTTTTTAGGTATGCTGCACTTAGAGATTATTCAAGAGCGACTCGAAAGAGAATTTAATATGACGGTCATTACAACCGTACCCAATGTGTCATATCATGCGTTTACTCGTAAAAACCCAGAGGAAATTGTAACGCTAAATAACCCTTCTGATTTACCTGATCCATCAAGCCTCGAGCGTATTGAAGAGCCTTTTATTAAAGCCTCAATAATTACAAAGGCAGATTTTGTTGGAAATGTAATGTCTTTGTGTATTGAAAAACGTGGCCAAATTACGAGCCAAACCTACCTGACAACTGAGCGTGTTGAGCTAACCTTTGACATGCCGTTGGCAGAAATCGTATTTGATTTTTATGACCGATTAAAAACAGTTTCAAAGGGCTATGCTTCGTTTGACTACTCCCCTATTGGGATGCGAATCTCAAAATTAGTGCGTGTTGATATCTTATTAAACGGACAAACCGTAGATGCGCTTTCGGCGTTAATTCATATCGACAATTCTGTGACGATTGGAAGAAAAATGTGTGCGAAATTAAGAGAGCTCATTCCGCGACAACAATTTGATATTCCAATACAGGCGGCGATTGGTGCTAAAATAATTTCTAGAGAAACCGTAAAAGCGGTTCGTAAAGATGTAACCGCTAAGTGTTATGGGGGTGATATTTCAAGAAAGAGGAAGTTATTAGAAAATCAGAAAAAGGGTAAAAAACGAATGCGACAGGTTGGAAGTGTAGAAATCCCACAAGAGGCGTTTATGGCTGTTTTAAAGCTTAATGATTAATATAGCGTGGCATTTTTATATTTTTAAAGAAATTCTTATATTTCAACTTCACCCTTAAACTAACTATCGCTTGCGTGCAATTAACTTTAAAACCATCGGCATTGGAGTTACTTTTTCTCCCAATCTAGAAGCTAATATTAATGAGGCTGCTAGATTGGCTTTGTTTTTCGGAAGCAAGTTGGTTTTAATTCACGTTGGGGAGGCTTCGGAAGAAAAATTAAATAAATTTCTAGCTTTTTTAACCCCGTTTAAAGACCAAGGATTAGGTTTTGAAGTTTGTTTCAAGTCAGGAGATCCGGTAGAGGTTATTTTGTCAACAACAAATGAGAAAGAAGTGGATCTACTAATAATAGGCGCTCTTAAAAAAGAAAATTTCGTTAAATACTACCTAGGATCTATTGCTAGAAAAGTCACGCGGAAAGCGACTTGTTCTGTCTTATTGCTAATAAACCCCTCAAAAGAAAGGGTGAGCTGTAGCCATATTGTGGTGAATGGATTAAAAGACCCTAAAACTGAAGAAACAGTGGCAACGGCCTTTTTTGTCGGCCATAAATTAGGAGCCAATAAGATAACGGTGGTGGAAGAGATTAGCGATGAGGAAGTAAGTGTAAAAGTAGATGACGATAAGTCTCTTAGAAAATCGACAATTGTTAAGGAACGATTGCGCTTAAGAGAAGAGGTGCGCGTAAAAACTATATTAGGCACGATTCCTGGCGAGCTTACAAAGGACATTAAGATTAAATCTCAGCCAATTTTTGGGAAGCGAGGATACTCTATTGGGCACTATGCTCAAGTGGCGCGCGCTGACTTACTGGTGATGAACGCACCAAGAAAAATGAACTTTTGGGATCGTTTATTTCCTCATGATATTGAACATATTTTAACTGAATTACCAACGGATGTTTTAATCGTACAATGAGAACAAAAAAATCCTCACTTGGTGGCTTTGTGAAAGCGTTACCTCAAAACATGTTTTCAGGACTGGTGGTGAGTCTTATAGCGTTGCCTCTTGGTTTAGGGCTTGCTATGGCTAGCGAGGCGCCGCCAATATCCGGCGTGATCACCGCAATAGTGGGCGGGGTAATTGTTTCTATTCTTGGGGGGAGTTATGTGACTATTTCTGGTCCTGGAAATGGATTGGTTGGCGTGGTGTTAATCGCCATTACAACGCTTGGATTAACAGCAACATATGCTGCAATTATTTGCTCGGGAATCATTTTAATCATACTGGGGTTTTTAAGGCTTGGAAAATTAGCTGATTACTTTCCATCTTCAGCAATTCAGGGAATGCTTGCCGCCATAGGTCTAATTATTTTGGGAAAGCAATTTCATATAATGCTTGGCAACAAGATTGTTAAGGATAGTGGTATTGGTTATTTGTTAGAAATCCCTGACACAATAATAACGGTCTTTCAATTTAAGGATAAGGGGTTAATATATGCAGCGCTTGCGGGGGTTCTTAGTTTGGTAATTATGGTGTTTTACTCGAAACTTAGAAACAAATACTTGCAACTAATTCCAGCGCCTATGTGGATTGTGATTGTTTCTGTAGGATTTAGCTATTATTACGAGTTGATTCTTAAGTCTCCGAACCCAATCTCGTTAGATTACATGATACCTGCTATTCCTGATATTAGAACAATCGCAACAGAAATTCCTTCGCCAGACTTTAAGATGGTTGGGACACTTTCTTTCTGGTCAAGTGTAATAGCGCTCACCCTGATTGCTAGCATTGAGTCGTTATTAAGTATAAAAGCGGTAGATAAATTGGACGTAGATAAAAGGCGGTCTAATGTAAACAAAGATATTAAGGCCCTTGGTCTAGCGACTGTGGTTAGTGGTTTTTTAGGGGGCTTAAATGTGGTAACGGTAATTGCCAGAAGTTCTGTGAATGTAAACAATGGAGGGAGTAATCGATCGTCAAATATGTTTCATGCCTTGTTTCTGACAATGTTTATCCTGCTTTTTAGTTCTGAATTGACACGAATCCCATTGTCGGCATTGATGGCTATACTTGTCTACACTGGCTACAAACTAGCATCTCCTGTTATTGTTAGAAAGATTTTCACCATAGGGAAAGAGCAGTTAATCATTTTCTTTTCTACTTTACTGGTGACTTTAAAAGTTGGCTTGATTTCTGGGATTGTAGCGGGTCTAATTGCTACGTTCATAATTCATGTGGTCGTCACTAAAAGCCTTGGGCTTTTTGTAAAAAATATATTGAAGCCTAACGTGCTCATGTATAAAGAAGAAGATGGTAGTTATTTTATTAGTGTAAAACACTTTTGTAGCTTTTTAAATTTCAATACTTTAAAAACTAATTTAGAGGCAATTCCCGAAAAAAATGATGTGATTATTGATTTTTCGTTGTGTGGGTTTGTGGACCACTCTGTTATGGAAAATGTGGACGATTATCAAGAGCTATTTCATAGAAAAGGGGGCAATATAGAGGTTATTGGCCTTGATGTTTTAGGTGCTAAGTCTAAGCATCCCTTTGCCTTGAGGCGTTTGTTGCCACTTCAAAAGATTCTACCAGACAACAAAACAAAGCGTCAGAAAAACCTAAGCGTTGTTGCTGATGATTTTAACCTTTCTTACAATCCTATAAAAAAATCAAACGCTGAGTTTCTAGAAGAGTTTATCTATTTTAAAACAAAAAAAATAGAACATATCTTTAATGAGTTAAAAGAAAAAAACAAACAATACCAATCCTTTGATATTACCTTTTCTGAAGGAGAGTTTATTGCAAAAGAGGTTGTTAGAACAACAATGCTTTACATTAAAGTCTCAAAAAAAATTCCTGCATTTACTCTAGATAAAGAAGGTTTGATGGAGCGCTTTTATGCGCTCGCTGGGTATGAAGATATTGACTTTGATAGTCATGCGGATTTTTCAAATAGATTTTACTTAAGAGGAGAAAACCCAGAAGAAATAAGAGCCTTTTTTACGAATGAATTAATTAGATTTTTTGAAAGCAACCCTTACTATCATGTTGAATCGAACAAGGAAGGGGTTTTAATTTGTAACAAAGAGCGAATCGCTAGCATTAAAGAAATCAAAGGGTTGTTGGATTTTGGTATTCGACTCAGTAAGGTTATTAATAATACTTAAGATGAAGCTACACCCCGTAAATGTTGGTAATTTTAAATTAGACGGTGGGGCGATGTTTGGGGTTGTCCCAAAAGCATTATGGAATAAAACAAACCCTGCTAACGAGAAAAATTTAATTGATATTGCTTCTAGGTGTTTATTAATAGAGGACGGAAATCGATTAATTCTTATCGATACTGGTATGGGAACAAAACAAAGCGATAAATTTTTCAACCATTATTACCGTTGGGGAAGCCTCTCTGTCGATAAGTCACTCGACTCGTTAGGTTTTTGCAGAGAAGATGTAACGGATGTGTTTTTAACCCACCTACATTTTGATCACTGCGGCGGTTGTGTTAATTGGAACAATGATAGGTCTGGATATGAATTAGCTTTTAAAAACGCAAACGTTTGGAGCAATAAAGACCATTGGGACTGGGCTACCAAGCCCAATAAAAGAGAGAAAGCCTCCTTTTTAAATGAAAATATTTTACCTATTCAAGAATCTGGAAATTTAAAATTTATATCGCCCACGAGCGGAGATCTTTTGAAAAATTCTGAATTAGGTTTTGACGTGTTTTTTGCAAATGGTCATACCGAAAAACAAATGATCCCAATGATTTCTTATAAGGGAAAAACAATTTGTTTTATGGCAGACTTACTACCCACTGTGGGTCATATTCCTATTCCTTTTGTGATGGGTTATGACACAAGGCCGCTGTTGACACTAGACGAAAAAGAGCGTTTTTTAACACTTGCCGCCAATCATAATTATTATCTATTCTTGGAGCACGACGCGCATAACGAAATAATCACCGTCAAGCACACTGAAAAGGGGGTAAGACTAAACGCTGTGCACAGCTTCAACAGCATATTTTAAATCTAAAATGATATTAAAAAAAATAAACGGTTTTAGAAAACCTCTTTTTTTATTAGGATTAATCGTGATGTCCGGCTGCGGGTCTACAGCAAAGATTAACTCAGTGCCTATTGAAAATATTGACCTAATCCCGTTAAAAACCATTAAGCTTACTGAGCTTCAGAAAAGAGCATGGAGCCACCTAGACATCATCCTAGACACCGTACCTGGGATTAGTTTAGACAGGGCTTATAAAGAATTAATAAAGAAAAAAGGGGAGGTCGTAATTGTTGCGGTAATAGATTCAGGTATTGATATTGAACACGAAGATCTTGCTGGAAAGATTTGGAGCAACGCTGGAGAAATCCCTGGTAACGGAAAAGACGATGACAAAAACGGGTATATAGACGACATAAACGGCTGGAACTTCTTGGGTGAATCTAACGACGAACAACTAGAGTATGTTAGGCTGTTGGCAAGTAGAAATGCTAAAGACCCTCGGTATTTGGAGGCAAAAAAACTACACGCTGAGGAAGGCTTAAGGTGCCGGCGCCTGAGATTTCAGTATAAGAGACTTTTATCTGAACTAAAAAAGTCGAATGATGCCATGTCTTTATATCTCGGAAAAAAAGAATACTCAAACAAGGAGCTTGACAATATACGGTCAGAGAACAAAGTGCTACTAGGTCATACTGTTAGACTAAGAGAGGCGCTTAGTTTAGGTTTTGAAAGTGTGCCGGCTTTGATGGAAAGTCTGGATAGAAGCTTGCGCGATCTCAATGCGCGACTAGATTACAGTTTAAACATCTATTTTAATGGCAGAGAAGCTGTTGGAGATGATCCTGAAAATTTATCTGATGTTACCTACGGAGATAACAACATTCATGCAAAGGATGGGCGGACACACGGCACTCACGTTTCTGGGATTATAGCTGCTCAAAGAAACAATGGTGTGGGGATGAATGGCGTTGCAAATAATGTAGAAATAATGGGCTTACGCTGCGTGCCCAGGGGGGACGAGTATGACAAAGACATAGCCTTAGCTGTTTATTATGCTGTTGACAATGGAGCAAAAGTTATTAATATGAGTTTTGGAAAAGGATTTTCTCCTCACAGTAAATGGGTAAGAGATGCGATTGCCTACGCGGCTGATGGGGACGTTTTAATAGTGGCCGCGGCTGGAAACGATGCGACAGACACTGATGTAGTGAGCTACTTCCCGAATGACCAAGTTGAACTTGGAGAAGAAGTTTCAGATAATTTCATTAAGGTAGGGGCTACGGGTTCAAGCTATGGCTCATCTATTTTGGCGGAATATTCTAATTATGGTAAAAACACAGTAGACGTGTTTGCTCCAGGGTCTCAAATATACTCAACCTACCCAAAACAAACTTATGAGTATGCACAAGGAACCTCTATGGCATCACCATTAGTTGCTGGAGTAGCAGCTTTAATTTTCTCGCAGTATCCAAAATTGGGAGCTGCACAAGTGAAAGAAATACTTATGAACTCAGGTTTGGTTATTAACAAAAAAGTATCTTTAGAAAATGGCAACATCGTTCCTTTTGATAGTTTGTCCAAATCTGGAAAGCTGATAAACGCCTATAACGCTTTTATAATGGCGTCAAAAACATCTAAAAAGTAATCTCTATTATGAACACAAAAACCTACTTACTTTTCCTGTTAACCAGTTTTTTGGGGTTAAGTGCACAGAATAATTTTGAATACTGGCAACAACATGTTGATTATACAATGGATGTTACAATGGATGTGTCATCAAGCGCTTATAACGGAACACAGCAGCTTGTCTACTCCAATAATTCACCAGAAGACCTCAATGTTGTTTTTTACCACTTATATTATAATGCGTTTCAGCCTGGAAGCGAAATGGATGTTCGGTCCATTACAATCTCTGACCCCGACTCTAGGGTCGACGACCGTATTAGTAGGCTTAAGAAAGAAGACTATGGGTTTATGAATGTTTTAAGCTTAAATCAAAACAATGTCCCTGTTGATTTTAGTGTTGCGGGAACAATATTAGAGGTTCAGTTGAACGCTCCTATAAAATCTGGAGAATCAGCTGTGTTTGATATGATTTTTGAAGGACAGGTGCCGCCAGTTATTCGAAGAGCGGGTAAAAATAGTGAAGAAAATGTTGCGCTGTCAATGGCGCAATGGTACCCGAAAATGGCTGAATATGATTTTGAAGGATGGCATGCTGACCCCTACATAAGTAGGGAGTTTCATGGTGTTTGGGGCGATTTTGACATAAAGCTAACCATTGATAAAAATTACACGGTTGGCGGCACGGGCTATCTTCAAAACCCTGATGAGGTCGGTCACGGATACGGACAACAAATAAGCAACAAACAAACAAATGTCCTAACGTGGCACTTTATCGCTCCCAACGTGCATGACTTCACGTGGGCTGCCGATCCTGACTTTACCCACGACACCTTGCAGGTTCCAAGCGGACCTCTTTTACATTTTCTATACAAAACCTCTTTAAATGAAAAGTATAAGAAAAACTGGAAGGCGCTACAACCTATGGCAAGTGAAATAATCCAGCACTACAGTAATACGGTTGGAAAGTATCCTTATAAGCAATACTCAATTATTCAAGGGGGAGACGGGGGAATGGAGTATGGGATGTGCACATTAATTACGGGTGAAAGGCCATTTAAGAGCTTGGTGGGAGTAACTGCACATGAAATTGGGCACACTTGGTTTCAATTTTTACTAGCTTCGAATGAGAGTAGACACCCTTGGTTAGACGAGGGGTTTGCTGAATACACCTGCACCTTTATTGAAAATGACCTTCTAGGAAAAGAAACTAATGACCCCCTCAGGAATAGTTACAATCGCTATATTAGCCTCGCTTTGAGCGGGAAAGAGCAACCAATGAGCACGCACGCCGATCGCTACATGTACAATCGGTCTTACAGCACATCTGCTTACAGAAAAGGAGCGCTTCTATTGGCTCAATTAAAATATATTATTGGTGAAAAAGATTTCGAAGCAACGCTTAAAAGGTACTTCAAAGACTGGGCGTTCAAACACCCAACGCCAAATGATTTTATTCGTTGTGCAGAAAAAACGTCGGGGATGGAGTTAGAGTGGTTTTTAACTGATTGGACGCAAACAGTCAACACGATTGATTACGCTGTAAAAAAGGTGAGTTTGTTGGGGTCAGAAACCGAAATAACATTGGAACGGATTGGGCTTATGCCGATGCCTGTTGAGGTTGAGGTGGTTTTGAGGGATGGTAAGAAATTAAATTACTATATCCCTTTACAAATGATGCGAGGGGAAAAACCTACAGAGGGTAGTGTTCGTTTGTTGGGAGATTGGGCTTGGGCCTATCCAGTATATCGTTTTAAAATAGGGGTTGCTGGATCGGAGATTAAAACAGTAACTATAGATAATAAAAACGAAACCGCAGATGTTAATAAGGAAAACAACCAGAAAACTTTATTATAAAAATGGAGCGCTTAAAAGGTAAAAAACAAATAGAAAAGTTGTTCGTTAGCGGTCGCTCTGTGGGGGTGTTTCCTTTGCGGCTTGTTTTCCTAAAAACAGAAGAGACTAATAAGGTGGGGGTCTCGGTTAGTAAAAAAAACTTTAAAAGTGCGGTTAATAGAAATAAAATAAAACGACTACTAAGGATTGCGGTCGAAAACCACTTCCTTGACCTTTTTAATAAGTTGGAACCCAAATACTGTATGATGGTTTTATATGTGGGGAAAGAAATTCCAAAAGCAGAAGAGTTGGATACACAATTTAAGTTGATGGTCAGTCGTTTTAATAAAAAGGTTTTAGATGAAGTTTAGTCATATAAAAAAAACGGGGGTGGTTGTATTAACTGTTTTGATATTTATATCAACAACAGCTTATAGAAATGACTACTTTGAAATCGCTAAGCAAATAGAAATTTTTACTACGCTATTTAAAGAAATCAACATGAATTATGTGGACGAAACCAACCCCGCTAAGCTGATGCAGGAAGGTTTAAGGCATATGTTAGAGGGGTTAGACCCTTATACCACCTATTTAAGTGAACAGGATGTGGAGTCGGCACGAATGAACCGGGGTGCTGCCTATGTTGGAATAGGGGCTACGGTAAAAGAATCAGACAAAAAGCTGATTGTGGTTGAGGTTTTTGAAGGGCTTCCGGCGGATGAAAAAGGGATAAAGGCAGGTGACGAAATTATTAAGATAGACGGCAATGAAGTAGCTGAGCTAGAAGGGGTCGCTCAGGAATTTCTAAATGGAAAAAAAAACACAAATGTCTCATTATTAATCTTAAGTAATGGGTCTATAAAAACAGTGGTAGTAAAAAGGGAGGGAATTGAACCAAAAGCGGTTCCTACAGCAAAAATCTTAGCAGACGGTGTCGGTTATATTGCGTTAGACCGTTTTAGTAAAACAGCTTCTAGGGAAGTAGAGAACGCTTTAAAAGTTTTAATTATTGATGAGGCTAAGGGGGTGATTCTTGATTTGCGAAATAATCCTGGTGGGCTCCTTCAAGAGGCTGTTAAAATAGTAAACCTCTTTGTCCAAAAAGGACAGTTAGTGGTTTCCACAAAATCAAACATAGCGGCCTATAATCAAGAGTTTAGAACAACAAAACAGCCACTGAGCTTAGAAATACCTTTAGTTATTTTAATAAATGAAAAAAGCGCATCTGCAAGTGAAATTGTAGCGGGCGCATTACAGGATCTTGACCGGGCGGTGGTATTGGGAACAAGAAGTTTTGGAAAAGGTTTGGTTCAAAGACCTAAGCCGATGCCGTACGGAGGACAATTGAAAGTGACAATCTCTCGCTATTATACACCTTCAGGTCGTTGTATTCAAGCGCTGGACTATAGAAATAGAGGGGAAGATGGTAAAGCGAGTAGGTATCAAGAAATTAATTATAAAGCCTTTCAAACACAAAACGGAAGAACCGTGTTTGATGGCGGGGGGGTTTCACCTGATGTTCTTGGAGAAAAGAAAGAAAGCTCAACGTTTATTAATCGGCTTATTAAAAGCGCTGTCGTTTTTAATTATGTAAACAACTATTACCATAATAATTCTCTAGACGATATAAAAGACTTTAAGTTATCTAAAAGTGATTTTAATCAATTTAAAAAAAGATGCTATGGCAGCCAGGGTTTTTTAAAGGATGAAACTATTACGTATTTAAATGGGTTTTCTAGTATAATAAAAGACGCGGGCCTAGCTGGATTAGATGATAAATTAAAAGAGTTAAATGGTGTTCTAAATAAGTCAAAAGTTGAGTTAATGGACCACCACAAGGAGGAAATAATATATGTTTTAGAGAAAGAAATTGTAAGGAGGTTCTATTACAGGAAGGGAATGTATGAGTATTACTTACTTAAAAATGAAGATGTAATTACAGCTCAAAGGTTATTAAATAACATAGAAGCGTACTTAAGTATATTAAAATGATATAATATTTTTATATCTTTAAAAGACAATAAGCTAAATATGAGAAGCCTTATTATTATATCATTTATGGTGGGACAACTACTTCAGTCGCAGACAAATAATGCGCATGTGGTTTACTTTGAAACGGGACAATACAATGTTCCTGATATTGAAACAAATAGACTTGTATTGTTTGTCCAAAGTTTGAAAAACATTCAAATAGAGCGTATATCTATTTATGGTTTTACAGATGATAGAGGCTCAGATAATTACAACCTTACTTTGTCCCAAAACAGAGCGAATGCTATAAAAAAAATATTTTCGGGTTTTGGAGTTGATGACAACCTTATAAGTAATGTAGATGGGAAAGGAGAGGTGTTATTGCGTGTTGTTTCATCAGATAACTTAAATATAATAAGGGGTCTTAATAGGAAAGTTGAAATTAATATAGAATACCAAAAAAAGAAAGAAATTTTTAGTAATATTAAAAAAGAAGAGATTGAGGCTTCGCTATTCTTAAGAGACGATATTTCTGTTGGGGATAAAATAACTTTAGAAAATATTCTTTTTAAAACAGGGTATAGTTCTTTAGAAAAGGAGTCAATTAATGTGTTGGAAAACATAGGTGCTTCTTTATTAAAAAGAAAAGATATTTACTTTACAATACAAGGTCATGTTTGTTGCACAGAAAACACTCGTGACGCAATCGACAAGAAAACGGGTAAAAGAAACTTATCAATGGCCCGAGCAAAATATATATATGACTACCTAATAAAAAAAGGAGTAAAAAGAAATCGCATGAAATATGTAGGGTTACGAAATAAATATCCTTTAGGAGGAGCTACTAAATATGATAGGAGGGTTGAAATAAAAATAACTTATATTTCTAAAAAAAATTAATTTATTTTCATTCCTATATGAGGTATTCCATCTTCAAGATAAGAGTTCCCGATAGCTTTGAAACCAAAACTATTATAAAAACCTTCAAGATATAGCTGAGCTGATATTTGAATTTTTTTTGTGTTAAAGTGATTTTGTATTGCAGTAATTGATTCTTTCATTATAAATGAACCGTACTTAAGATGTCTTACATTTTTATCAACCACAACCCTACCTATGCTCGCTTCTTTAAAATAATCACCTTGCTTAAATAAACGAGTGTAAGCTACTATTTTATTGTTTTTTTTTCCAATAACATGAAGAGATATTTGATCCTTTCCATCAAGATCTTGGTAAACACAGTCTTGTTCAACAATAAAAACTTCACTTCTTAACTGTAACAAACTATAGAGTTCACTAATAGTTAGCTCATTATATTTTTTAACGTAGATTTTAAGCATGGTATATTATTAATATGTACAAGAAGGTCTAATTAATAAGGAGTAATCTTATTAATTCTATTTTGATGTCTACCACCCTCAAATTCGGTTGTTAAAAAAGTATCAACCATTTCTAATACATCTTCTAGTTTAGTAAAACGCGCAGGAATACAAAGAATATTTGCGTTATTATGAAGCCTAATTAAAGAAACTATATCATTATTCCAGCATATTCCAGCTCTTATTTTAGAGTATTTATTAGCAGTCATTGCCACACCATTAGCACTACCACAAATTAGAATTCCGTACATAGATTTATTGTTTAAAATATCTTTTACTACCGGATGAACAAAATCAGGATAATCAACACTACTATCAGAATCAGTTCCGTGATTTATTATATTTATTTTTTTATTTTCTAAATGTTCTATAATATTAAATTTAAAATTTGTGCCTGCGTGATCGTTACCTATTGAAATATTCATTTTATATATCTTTAATGAGAAGTAAATTTACAAAAAAAGAAAAGTAAAACAATATAATGTTAATAGCATGTTTAATTAGTTGTTGATAATTAATGAGCGAAAATGAAAACTAAATTTTTTAAGTTCGTTTATTTTTTACAAGGGAAATTAATAAATTGTAATCCTAAAAAAGTTATCTATTTAAATTAGATAGTTGTGATTACAAATAGAATGGTTGTTAACATATAAATAATTTAATTTTATTAATTATTTATAGATATTTAAGTTGTTAACAGTAGATAATAAACTATATAATTAATTGATTTTTAATAATTTAGAAAGTTTATTAAATGTTTATAATATGTTTATAAAGTAATAAAGATAAAAATAATAAAAAACTTATATAAGGTATTAACAGACTATAATAATAACCAATAGTTTTTAAATAATTAAATAAAAAAATGATATGATTATATTAAATGTGGATAAAGTTAAAAAACACATGACTCTTCATTGAATTAAAGTGGTAGATTTGCTTAATTACATATCATAAATGAAAAGAAACAAGAATAATAAAAACACTATTAAAAATTATAGTGAAAGTATTTTAACTATTTTAAAAGAAGATAGAAATAAATCATACAATCATAAACAAATAGCGTCTAAGTTAGGAGTAAATGATGCAAGCAGTAGAAATCAAATTATAAAGAATTTACACAAACTAGCGGGTCATAAGGAAATAGAGGAGGTTGAAAGAGGTAAATTTAAAATACTAACGTCAACCGAATATTTTACTGGAACTGTAGATATGGCATCAAGAGGAAACGCTTATATCATAAGTGAAGATTTCGAAGAAGATATATTTATAGCATCCAATAATAGGAACAAAGCCTTACACGGTGATACTGTAGAATTATATATTTACAAACGCAAGAAAAACGGGAAACAAGAAGGAGAAATTACTCAGATTATAAAAAGATCACGAACTGAATATGTAGGTATAGTTCAAATGAATGAAAAATTTGCTTTTGTTGTTCCTGATAGTAATAAAATGCCACTAGATGTATTTGTACCATTATCTAAAGCATTAAAAGCAGAGGATGGAGATAAAGTTTTAGTAACCCTAGAAGAATGGCCTGAAAAAGCTGATTGTCCAAACGGAACTATCATTAAAATTTTAGGTAAACCAGGTGAGCATAATACAGAAATACATTCAATATTAGCAGAATACGGACTTCCTAATGAATTTCCAACTGAAGTAGAAAATTTTGCAAATAATATAAATACTTCAATAACAGAAGATGAAATTTTAAAAAGGAGAGACATGCGCTCTACTTTAACTTTTACTATAGATCCAAAGGATGCTAAAGATTTTGATGATGCTTTATCTTTTAAAGAACTTCCAAATGGAAACTACGAAATAGGAATTCATATAGCAGATGTTTCTCATTATCTACAAGAAGGAACTATTTTAGATGATGAAGCTTATGAACGTGCAACATCTGTTTATTTAGTAGATAGAGTCGTCCCTATGCTTCCAGAGGTATTATCAAATAATGCGTGCTCTTTACGACCTAATGAGGAAAAATATACTTTTTCTGCAGTTTTTGAAATAAATAATAAAGCTGTTGTAGAAAATCAATGGTTTGGTAGAACTGTAACTTATAGTGATGCTAGATTTGCATATGAAGAAGCACAATATATTATAGAAACAGAGTCATGTGATATTCCAAAAGAGATTTCAATTACAGAGAAGGCTTACAAAACAACAACTTTAATTAAAGACTCAATAATTAAATTAAATGAGTTAGCTAAAATCATGCGCCAAAATCGAATGAAAGACGGCGCTATTTCTTTTGATAAAGTCGAGGTTAAGTTCAATTTAGACGAAACAAGTAATCCAGTAGGAGTGTTTTTTAAAACCTCTAAGGATGCTAATAAACTCATTGAGGAGTTTATGTTGTTAGCTAATAAAAAAGTAGCAGAATTTATAGGAAAACAATCCCCAAAAAAAACTTTTATTTATAGAACTCATGACGAGCCTAACGATGTAAAACTTCAAGGTCTTCAAAGAATTGTATCTCAATTTGGTCATCAACTCAACTTTAAAAATAGAGCAACCACCACAAATTCTTTAAACACGCTTCTTAAAAATGTAAAAGGGACTAAAGAGCAAAACCTTGTAGATACTCTTACAATTCGCTGCATGAGTAAAGCTGAATATTCAACTAAAAATATTGGTCATTACGGTCTAGCTTTTGATTATTATAGCCACTTCACATCACCTATTCGAAGATATCCAGACGTAATGGTTCACCGCCTACTACAACATTATTTAGAGGGCAAAAAAACAACCAACGAAGGAGTTTTTGAGGAAAAATGTAAACACTCTTCTAATATGGAAAGTCTTGCAACAAAAGCGGAAAGAGACTCTATAAAATACATGCAAGTTAAATATATGCAAGACCATAAAGATGATACTTTTTTAGGTGTTATTTCAGGAGTTACTGAATGGGGCATGTATGTAGAAATAATAGAAAACAAATGCGAAGGCATGATAAGAATCAGGGATATTAAAGGAGATTTTTATAAATTTGATTCAGAAGAATACGCTTTAATAGGAGACCGAACAAAAACAAAATATCAACTAGGCGATCAAGTAGAGGTTCGGGTTAAAAAAGCGGATTTATTAAAAAAACACCTAGACTTTGTATTATCTTAATGTAAAACAAATGAAGAAATTTAATCTAATTATATTTTTAATTTTTAACTTATCGGTCTTTTCTCAAACACCAATTAGTAAAAAATTAGGTGATTTTTATAAACTTAAGGTTTATAATTTAATTAATGTAGAGTTAATTCAATCCAACGAGAATAAAATAGAGATAACAGGTAAAAATGCAAAAAGTGTTTATATTATACAAAAAAACAACACCCTTCAAATAAAAATGGTTTTAAGTAAATATTTTTCAGGCGAAGACACGTTTGTAAAGTTGTATTACACAAAAATCAACACCATAGACGTTAACGAGGGGGCAACTGTTACATCTCAAACCCCAATCAAACAATATGAGTTAGAATTAAAAGCTCAGGAAGGAGGAGAAATTACAGCCTCAGTAGACACTAAGGTTTTAACAATTAAATCAGTGACCGGAGGTAAGGTTCAGGCTTATGGCGCTTCTAAATCACAAAACATAAATATAAACACAGGGGGGGCCTATAAGGGTGAATTACTACAAGCGGAAACCTCCAAAATAAAAATAAAAGCAGGAGGTAAAGCAGGTGTAAAAAGCTCAGAGTCTATTGAGATAAAAATTTTCGCTGGCGGCACCCTAACAATTTTCGGTAAAACTAAAAGTATAAAACAAAACAACATTTTTGGAGGTAAAGTTTTATACAAAGATTAATACCTTATGATTGAAGACATTCAAGCCGCAATTCCCTTAGGGTTTTTTCTAGCCTTTATGATAGGGCCGGTTTTTTTTATGTTAATAGAAACAAGCATTACAAAAGGAGTTAGAGCAGCGATTGCGTTTGATATAGGAGTTATTATAGCCGACATAATTTTTATAACGATTTCCTATTTAAGTAGCTTTCAACTTTTAGAAAACTTAAGCAATCTTCCAGGGTTATATATTTTTGGAGGCAGCATACTCTCTGTTTATGGAGTAATAGTTCTTATTAAAAAGCCGAATGAAAAGGAAATAGAAGAAGAGATAAACAACACAACGAAAGCAAATTATCTACAGCTTTTTGTAAAAGGGTTTTTATTAAACTTTATTAATATAGGGGTATTGGTCTTTTGGTTAGGCGTTGTTGTTGTGACGGGGCCCAGTTTAGACAACAAAGTAAACAGGTTTATCGTTTTTTTTAGCACTTTAATTACCATTTATTTTTTAACAGATCTTATAAAAATAACACTAGCAAAACAACTCAAGAAAAAACTCACACCTAGAATAATAGTTAAAACAAAAAAAATTCTAGGCGGTCTATTGTTGGTTTTTGGTTTGGCTCTAATTACGAAAGGCTTTTTACCCAAAGACGGCTTAAACCTACAAACCATTACAGAAGAAATAACAGAAAAAAAACCACAACAATCTGTTGTGGTTTTTATAACTCGAGGCGTCTAGCGGATTCGAACCGCTGTAGAAGGTTTTGCAGACCTCTGCCTAGCCACTCGGCCAAGACGCCAAAAAGGAACGCAAATTTAAGCAAATTTAAACGTTACACAAGATAAATGAAAAATATCACCAAAAACAAAGCAACCTTATAAAATAATAAAGAAATTGAAACCGCTTTCTATTCATTTTATTATTAATCCTATTTCTGGACATGGAAACAACCAACTCACCCCTGAGATGGTTTCTAGCATCTTTAATTCGGATAAATTTGTGGTTAAAATAAAAAAGACAATTAAACCCAAACACGCAGTAGAGCTTACAAAAGCATCTATTATAGAGGGTGCTGACATTGTTGTGGCTTGTGGGGGTGACGGCACGGTCAACGAAATAGCGAGCTGCCTAGTGGGGTCTGGTGTAAAACTAGGTGTTGTGCCAATGGGGTCAGGGAACGGACTAGCCTCTACATTGAAAATACCCAAATCTATAAAAGCCGCGCTTAACGTAATTAAGAAATCGAACAGTATACAAATTGATGTTGGAGATATTAATAAACATTATTTTTTCAGCAACACAGGGATTGGCTTTGACGCAAGTATTATAAATAATTACTCAAAAACAAAGCAAAGAAAGCTAATCTCTTATCTTAAAGCGTCTCTTCTCACTTTTTTTAACCCCCCCCCTTCACTCTCTGTTAAAATCACCACAGAATCCCATTCTCTTGATTTAAAACCATTTATGGTGTTTGTATCCAACTCCAACGAAATGGGTTATGACATTTCTTTAACGCCAAAAGCTTCTATTCAAGACGGTATGCTGGACGCTATTATTGTTGAATCCCTTAATAAATTGGAAATTATTTATTTCGGTTTTTTATTACTCATAAAAAAACCACAGAGCTTTAAGAAAGCCCACTACTTTCTTACCAAAAGAATAGAAATTACCAACCTTAATAATGGAGGGGTATTAGCCCAAATAGACGGTGAATCAAGACAAATTAACACAAACACAATCAAGATAACGATAAGGAAAAGCGCTCTTTCGGTTGTGGTGCCAAAACTCTAACGCGCCTCGGTAAGCACAATGGTTACCCTCTCCACATCTCCACCTATTGGGGGGTTTATTTTAGAAACAGAAACAGTTGATGAGGTGACCGATGGACAGCTGTCAAAAACACGAGTCATGATTCGTTTTGCAACCGCTTCAAGAAGTTTTGCAGCAACCCCCATCTCCTCAACAACTATTTTGTTCAACGTCACATAGTCTACCGTATCGATTAAGGCGTCTGTAATTGAAGACCTACCAAGGCTTGCCTCCACACTTAAGTCAACTCGATAATCACTCCCTATAATGGTTTCCTCCCCTAGACATCCGTGATATGCATAAACCCGGATGTTTTCAACCTTAATAATACCCATTTTTAATTTTTTTGTTAGTATAAAAATAATAATTATCGGTAAGATATATCTATAAACTTTTTATTTGATTAATTTTGCCAAGTATTTGATAAAGAAATACAAATCATTATGTCAGAGAACCATAAACCGCTTAATTTTATTGAGCAAATAATAGAAGAGGATTTAAAAAACGGTCTACCAAAAGCCAAACTGCGCTTCAGGTTTCCACCAGAACCCAACGGTTACTTACACATAGGGCATACCAAAGCTATTGGGATAAGCTTCGGTTTAGGAGAGCGCTATAATGCGCCTGTTAATTTGCGTTTTGACGATACAAACCCCACAAAGGAAGACCAAGAGTACGTAGACGCCATCAAAGAAGATATAGCATGGCTTGGATATAAGTGGGACAAAGAACTATATTCATCAGATTACTTTCACCAGCTATACCTTTGGGCGTTACAAATGATTAAAGATGGACGCGCTTATGTAGACTCCCAGTCTAGTGAGGCAATAGCAACTCAAAAGGGAACCCCTACTCAACCAGGAGAAGACAGCCCTTTTAGAAATAGGTCTACTGAAGAAAACCTGGAGCTTTTTAGTCAAATGAAAAGCGGAATATTTAAAGCAGGAACCCATGTTTTGAGAGCGAAAATAGACATGAAGCATGTTAATATGTTAATGAGAGATCCATTAATGTATCGCATTCTACACTCAGACCACCACAGAACAGGTTCTGATTGGTGTATTTATCCCATGTACGATTGGACCCATGGAGAAAGCGACTACCTAGAACAAGTTTCACACTCTCTCTGCTCGTTGGAGTTTAAACCCCATAGAGATTTATATGATTGGTTCAAAACCCTGACATTTAATTACCACAAAGAAATCCTTCCATTAAAACCTAAGCAACGAGAGTTTGCCCGTCTCAATTTAAGCTACACAATCATGAGTAAACGAAAGCTACTGAGACTGGTGGAGGACAAACTAGTAAAGGGTTGGGACGACCCAAGAATGCCAACAATTTCAGGCTTGAGGCGTCGTGGATATACGCCTGAAGCAATTCGTAAGTTTGTAGAATCCGTAGGGGTTTCAAAGCGAGACAATATAATAGACGTATCACTTTTAGAGTTTTGTGTTCGTGAAGATTTAAATAAAAAAGCAGCACGGATCATGGCTGTTTTAGACCCCGTAAAGGTTATAATCGAAAATTACCCTGAAGGAAAAGAGGAGTGGCTTAGCGCAGACAACAACCCAGAAGATAAAACGGCAGGAGACCGCACCCTTCCTTTTACTAAAGCTATTTACATTGAAAGAGAAGACTTCAAGGAAGAAGCAAGCAGCAAATACTTTAGACTTTCTTTAGGAAAAGAAGTTAGACTTAAAAACGCCTTCATTATCAAAGCAAATAGAGCTATAAAGGACTCTAATGGATTGATTTTAGAAATACACTGTACTTACGACCCAAAAAGTTTAAGCGGCAGCAAGACTGTTGAAAGTCTCCGAAAGGTTAAAGGAACCCTACACTGGGTTTCAACAGACCACGCTGTTGAAGCTGAAGTCAGAGAATACGACCGATTGTTCACCCATGAAGACCCTGATGGTCAAAAAGAAGATTTTTTAACGTTTATAAACCCTAACTCACTAAGAGTAAGGAGGGCTTTTATAGAGCCACACATTAAACAATCAACCATTGGGCAACACTTCCAGTTTCAGCGCATAGGATATTTTAAGCTTGACAAAGAGACCAAAAAAGACCGCTTTGTCTTCAATAAAACCGTAGGCTTAAGAGACACGTGGGCTAAAAAACCTACCCAAAACCAAGCAACACCGACCTCAAACCGAAAGCCAATTGACGTTATTAAGCAGTTAGGAAAAAAGTATACAAACCTTCCTGAAGCCAAACAACAAAAGGCTAAATCAGAAATACAGTTGCTGGCTAAAGAGGTTTCTTACGAAGATTTAGAGCCCTTGCTTAATACAGCCGCAAAAAAAGTAGGGACCCGAATAGCTGTATTAATCACATTAAAAGTTTTGATGGCTAATGGATTAAAGACCAATGTCAAGGTTAATGATTTCTTGTTGGCGGCAAAGTCAGACAAAAACCCGCTATTAAGCCAAGGTGGTTAATACTTTATTTGTTTTATAGCTTTAAGACAACATATTTATCATGAAACCAATCACTTTTTAATTTTTTTTGGAGCACTCTTCATAGCCTCACCAATTTGGTTACTTGCCGTAAAACTAGCCACCATGTCGTTTAACATATTGCTACCCGACTGCGGAGAGTTTGGCAACAAGATTAGATTGCTATTTGTTTCTTGTCCTATAGATTGAAGAGTGTCATAGTGCTGCGTTACAACAATCAAGGCAGATGCTTCTTGAGAGTTAATACCCACTTTATTCAACACTTCAACAGACTCTTCAAGACCGCGAGCAATTTCACGACGCTGATCTGCAATACCCTGCCCTTGAAGGCGCTTACTTTCAGCCTCAGCTTTTGCTTTCTCAACAATTAAAATACGAGCAGCATCTCCTTCAAACTGAGCGGCAATTTTTTCTCGCTCGGAGGCGTTAATTCTATTCATAGCTTCTTTAACCTGAGAGTCAGGGTCAATATCTGTTACCAGGGTTTTTATTATGTCGTACCCATAGTCCATCATCGCCTCGTTAAGCTCTGTCTTAACCGCTATCGCAATATCATCTTTTTTTACAAATACACCATCAAGCTTCATTTTGGGAACTTCAGCTCTAACAACGTCAAAAACATAAGAAGTGATCTGATCGTGTGGAAAGTCAAGCTTATAAAACGCATCGTAAGCCTTAAGTTTTATTACCTTAAACTGCACCGACACCTTGAGCTTAACAAAAACATCGTCTTTTGTTTTGGTTTCTATCAAAACATCTAATTGTTGAATCTTTAAACTAATGCGACCCGCTATGCGATCTATTAGGGGAATTTTAAAGTGAAGTCCTGACTGACGGATGCTTAAGAATTTGCCAAAACGCTCAATAATAATAGCGGTTTGTTGTTTAACCGTAAAAAGAGCGGCAAACAAGATTAAAAATACGATAAAAACAATAGTTAGAGTGAAATAGTTCATAGGGATAATTTTTTATTAAAAATATAAGACTCAATTTAAGGAATTAAGTTGTTTTATAAAAGAGATTTTACCTTTAAATAAACGCTGGTGTTCTCTGGGATTTTTGATTCGTGATTAAAATAAATTAAAGAGCCCATATGCTCTGCCTCTATTAAAAAAAAGCTGCCCCTGTAAAAAGCTTGTTTAGTAACCGCTTTAAGGTTGCTTTTTTCAACCAGATAAACCTGATGGGCATAACAAAAAGCATTGTTGATTACGCTGTAGTCTCCAAAAAAAGCAGCTACCAACGGGTATTTTGGATTGTTATACAGTTCCGCCGGACTACCTTCAATTAAGACTCTTTGGTTTTCAAGCACAAGTATGTTGTCGGCGTATGGTAAAACATCGTCTTTGTCGTGCGTAGCCATCAGACAAGCGATATTATTCGATTTCAAAAAGCCGAAGAACTTTCTTCGAAGACTCTGTTTTTTAAAATTATCAATATGACTAAAGGGCTCATCCAACAGAATAATTTCTGGTTTCCTTGCAATTGCCCGAGCTAATGCAACTCGTTGTTTTTGGCCACCGCTCAAAAACTGAACTTTTGTATTAGAAAAATTTTCTAATTCTACAGTCTTTAGAAGTTCATCAATGCGTGTTTTTTTCTTTTCCGGAAAAAAGTTTGATAAATGGGCTCCAATGTTTTCAGCGACCGAGATGTAGGGCATTAGATCAAATTCTTGGGCTACGTACTTCATGAAGTCGTGACCAACAACTAGTTTTTTTTTTGGCCCCAATATTGATTCTTGCCCCCATGCGATGGATCCGCTAGAGACGTCCATTTCCCCAAAAATTAGCTTGAGAAGAGTGCTTTTTCCAGAACCACTTCCCCCAACGATAGACAAACAGTTTCCCTTTTTTACTAAAAAAGAAATCGAATTTAAAACCAATTTTTCTTTATAACCAAACGAAACCTTTGTTACTGAGAGCATTTATAGATATTATAAAATACTATTCACTAAATATTCGGCAATTTGAATCGCATTTGTAGCAGCGCCTTTACGTAGGTTATCAGCAACAATCCACATGTTTAAAGTGTTCGGCAGTGTTTCATCTCGCCTAATTCTACCGACAAAAACGTCGTCTTTTCCGTTTGCATAAATTGGCATTGGGTAGGTGTTTGTGTCGGTATTATCTTGAACAGTAACCCCAGGGGCTTGACTTAATAGCGCCCTAACGTCTTTAAGCTTAAAATCGCTTTCAAATTGTACATTAACAGACTCCGAGTGACCTCCCGCCGTTGGAATTCTTACTGCAGTTGCGGTGATTGCAAAAGAAAGATCGTTGAGTATTTTTTGAGGCTCCTTAGCGAGCTTCATCTCTTCTTTGGTGTAGCCATTTTCTAAAAACACATCACAGTGAGGCAGGGCATTCCTTCCAATAGGATATGGGTAAGCCATTTCACCCTTCACTCCCTTAATTTCATTTTCTAATTGCTGAACAGCTTTGACGCCCGTTCCGGAAACAGATTGGTAAGTAGAGACCACCACTCGCTTCATTTTATAAGTGTTGTGCAGTGGTGAAAGCGCCATGACCAATTGAATTGTTGAACAATTTGGATTTGCAATTATTTTATCTTCTTTAGTTAGCTCTGAAGCGTTAATTTCAGGAATAATTAACTTTTTTGTAGGGTCCATTCTCCAAGCAGACGAGTTGTCAATTACAATAGTTCCGGCTTCTGCAAATTTTGGCGCCCACTCTAGAGAGGCGTCACCTCCAGCAGAAAAAATAGCTATATCCGCTTGCATTTCTACCGCAGCGGCAAGACCTACAATTAAGTAGTCAGAGTCCTTGTATTTTATTTTTTTCCCCACACTCCGTTCAGAAGCTACAGGGATTAGCTCCGTAATTGGAAACCGGCGTTCTTCAAGTAATTTTAATATGACCGTTCCCACCATGCCTGTGGCACCAACAACTGCAATTTTCATTTTATATAGCTTTAATTAGAAATGTAAAATTAATAAATTCCCCGAGATGGAAACAAGTAAAACCAATAAAGACGCGATATAAAACGCGTGTTTATGAATCTCATTAAAAAAACCTATTTTTTTAGTAAATCTCTAATTTTTGACAATAACTGGACCTCAGAAGGGTAGTTAGCCGCACCTTTCTGTTTCCGTTTAATGCAAATTCTTTGTAACATAATTTAGTAGGTTTCGGTTATTAATACCTACCTAAACTACTGAAAAAAGAACAAAAAGAAGAGTTACTTAATAAATTTACGTGTTATTCGCCGTGAGATACCTGTAATTAACTCATATGATATTGAATCAGCTGCTTCCGCCGCACCTTCAGCAGAAAGCCCCGATCCAAAAATAAGGACTTCGTCTCCTTCTTTACAACCTATCGTGGTGACGTCTACCATAATCATATCCATGCAAACGTTCCCGACAATATACCCTTTTTGTTGGTTGATAGAGACCGCACCGATCCCATGGCCGTAGTGCCTGCCAATCCCGTCAGCATGCCCAATAGGAATCGTAGCAATTTTGGAATCAACCTTGCAAGTGTGACCACAGTTATAGCCAACACTTTCTCCAATAGAGACGCTGGCGATCTGAGAAATGACAGATTTCAAGCTAGCGATAGGTCTTAAGTTGACACTTTCTTTTCTTGAATTACCATAACCGTAAAGCCCAATTCCGCATCGCACCATGTCAAAATGAGCTTTGGGATAATTTAAGACCCCAGAGGTGTTAGATAGGTGTCGAATAATAGGATAATCGAAGTGATTAATAAATTTCTCAGAAAGCGACCTGTACAGCTCTATTTGATTCTCGGTGAACCCCCTTTCATTTAAGTCCTCACTTGCTGCTAAATGAGAAAAAACAGACTTCACTTTTAAGGAAGAAGCGTTAATTAGCGCGTTTACAACGACGCCAATGTCCTCCGGCTTAAAGCCGAGTCGGTTTAATCCCGTATTAAACTTTATATGAATAGGGTAATTGGATTTATTACCGTCTAAAGCAGCTTTTTCAAATGCTCTCAACATCTTTAAGCTGTAAAGACTAGGCTCTAGCGCATGCTTAATGGCTAATTCAAGATTTCCTAGCTGAGGGTGAAGCACCAAAATAGGCACTGTAATCCCCGCTTTTCTCAAATCAACACCCTCACTGACATATGCGACAGCAAAATAGTCAACCCCGCTTTTTTGAAGAAAATTTGCAACAGCAACGGCATCACTTCCATAAGCAAAAGCCTTGACAACCGCCAAAAACAAAGAGTTGTTTTGAAGTTTAGATTTTAGAAAATCAAAATTGTGCCTTAAAGCATCAAGGTTAATTTCTAAAGTTGTTTCGTGGACTTTAGGCATTAGAGTTTTTTTTTGCAACCCCTACGTCGACAGGCTTTACTACATTCATGCCTTTTACTTTTTCTTTTGTGATTGCCTTGTAATAGGCAGCCCGACTTAGGGGCTCATATTCGTTTACCTCACCCAAAAGGACCAGCGTGTCATCTTTAGATTTCCGGTGACTGTACTGGGCTAAATTTCCAGTGTGCGTACACACCGCGTGTACCTTTGTAACATACTCGGCGGTTGCCATTAGATTTGGCATGGGGCCAAAGGGGTTTCCTTTAAAATCCATATCAAGGCCAGCAACAATAACCCTAACTCCTTTATTGGCAAGAGCATTGCAAACATTTACAATTTCATCATCAAAAAATTGCGCCTCATCGATTCCAACAACGTCACATCCGTCAGCCAAAAGGGGGATGTTAGAAGCTGAAGGGACCGGGGTCGAACGGATTTCATTGGCGTCATGAGAAACAACCATTTCATCGTCATACCTCACGTCAATTGCGGGTTTGAAAATTTCAACCTTTTGCTTAGCAAACTGGGCACGCCTCAAGCGACGAATTAATTCTTCTGTTTTTCCAGAAAACATTGATCCGCAGATTACTTCGATCCA
>JABAZC010000068.1 GCA_018608625.1 Flavobacteriaceae bacterium
GTGATATTAGCAAGCTCACAGAGCGTTGGATACACATCTACAAGTTCTGTAAAAGAGTCAGTGATTTGATTCTTAGCATAGCCAGGAGATGACATGATAAATGGAATTTTAACCGCTTCGTGAAAGGTACTATGCTTGCACCAAAAACCATGTTCACCTAAAAAATAGCCGTGATCACTCCATAGTATAATGGTTGTGTTGTCTCTTAACCCTAAATCATCTAACTCTTTAATAAGTTCCCCTATAAGGGCATCCATGTAGCTAACACTTGCATAATAACCATGAATAAGATTTCGTGCCAAATCATCATCTAATTTTCCTTGTGCTGGAATGTCTAAATAGTTTTTTCTAAGCTCTGCTGAATTATGTTGAGCCTCAATGGCGATAAAAGGGGAATTCTCTGGTTGGTAGCTGTTATCAGCAAGTTGTATTGAATCATGGTCGTACATATCCCAGTATTTTTTGGGTTGAATAAAAGGTAAATGTGGAGAGACGTATCCTACAGCCATAAAAAATGGTTGATTAGTTTCTTTTAATAATTTTAATTTATTGACCGCTTTCTTAGTTATTTTGCCATCGTTGTATGCATAATCATCTACATCTGGATATTCATATGTGAGATTCTTATTGCCATACTCCCCTTTTTCTGCGTTATTTACTCTTTCTATTGATTTAGGATCCTGAAAGTCAGATTGAATTTGTCCCTTATCTTTTTCTGACCAATGCTGTTGAAAATCATCTGAGTGGTGATAAATCTTTCCATAGGAAATTGTTTCATATCCATTGTCCTTAAATATTTGATTTAAAGAAATTGCTTTTGGAGTATCGACATGAGCTCTTGTAGAGAAATCATTAAACCTATTTAGGCTTGGGCGAATTCCAGTCATCAAACTTGCTCGACTTGCACCACAGACTGCTATATTAGTATATGCATTATTGAACTGGAGACCTTCAGAAGCTAATTTATCAATGTTAGGAGTGATCATTTTTGTTTCACCATATGAACTGATCTTAGGTCTAAAGTCATCAATAGAAATAAAAAGAATGTTTTGTTTTTTGGTTTGTTCCTGACTTATAATAGTCTGAGGTAATGAGACAATTCCTAAGAGGAAGATACTTACTTTGTAAATTAAATTCATAATAAAAATTTAGTTTGATGTAATATTTGATGCTTTGTATCCAATTCGTATAGCTCTGGCCATTAGCTTTTGAGTGGATGTAATTTTAATTGGTTCTGTGTATAACAACCAACGGTCCTCGCCTATCATAGCTTCTGTTTGATAGCCAATTGAAGCACCATTAGTGTCGCAAGACATTTGAACAAGACCATCCGAGTTAATCTTAATCTTTACATCTGATGTTACTGGCTGAATCATATCAGGCCAAAACCCTTTGATAATTTCACTTTCTGGTTTAAACCCTTGATCGTCGATGTCTGTTTGCCATCTAGAAAGGGCCGTTCTTAATTCAATAAGTTTCGATTCATAAGCAGGGTCAAAGGCTAAATTATGAACTTCATAGGGGTCTGTGTGTAAATCATAAAGCTCCTCTATAGGTTTTGTTTTCATGAAAATATAGGCTGCATCTCCACTCAATTCTCCGTTAATATCCATATCTATTAGTTTCTTATTCATTGGAACTTTCTCTCTATATTTATTTCTAAAAATTAGAGGTAATTCTGTCATGAAATTTTTAATATAAACAAATCGTCCATCTAAAACTGAACGTTGCATATCTGTAGATTCATCAAATCTATCGGCAGAACCAAAAATATAATCTCTAGATTCTTTTTTATATCTACCCGCAAATGCCTGACCGTCGGTATGCTTAGGGGGCTTAATATCTAATAGTGACATTACAGTAGGCCCTAAATCCATCAATGAAACTAATGCATCCTCAACGTCTCCCGCTTTATACTTATTAGGGTATCTAATGATTAAAGGAACATGAAGCCCACTGTTTCCTACAGCACGCTTTTGTCTCAAAAGATTTCCGCCATGATCACTCCAGAAAAAGATAATTGTATTCTCAAGTAAATTCTTAGCTTCTAAATCTTTTAATAATTGACCAACTTCTTTATCAAGTGCTTCAATATTAGAATATTTAATGGCTAAGTCATTTCTAACCTCAGGAATATCAGGATAGTAATCAGGAACTATAACCTCATTTGGAAACACAGTTAGTGGTTTATTTTTTCGCAACCAGATTCTTGACTCGTGAGTAGTATATGAGTTTTTAACATAAAAAAAGGGCTGGTTATCTGGTATTTTATCGAATAAATTTGATCCCAACGTATGGTCCCAAGCGGTGAAAGGCGCATTAAACTGATAATCACATTTATTATCATTTATACAGTAATAACCTTCGGCTCTTAGATACTGAGTAAAAGGTTTTACGTTTTCAGGTGTTACCACTTCATACTCAGGGATGGGGTATCCAGCTTTATCAACTCTATTCGTTGTTCTTTTTAAGGCTAAATTTTCTGGAGTTTTATAATTATTAAGGTCTCCTGTACGCATATTATGCGCACCTAGACGCGCGGGATACATGCTTGTAATAATCGAAAAACGGCTGGGCGCACACACTCCTACTGTGGAATATGCATTGGAGTATCTAACTCCTTCAGCTGCTAGTTTGTCTATATTTGGTGTCTTAATTTGATCGACTCCATAAGCGCCCATAATAGGACCTACATCTTCACAACTGATCCAAACTACATTGAGTGGTTCTTTAGTAGCCTCTTGAGCAGTCACACTAATTGACTTAATACAAAAAAGGATTAAAAAAAATGAATAAATATTAGATTTCATAGTTTGTCTTTAATAATGTGATTTCATGTAATCATTTGACTTTAATTCATTTAAATTTTCTTTAGACACTTTATTCCATTTAGAGTTCCTATCCAAAGGATGAAGTGTTGGCTTAATTAGTGGCATCTTATTTAAAATTAGAAAATCGTCTTGAGACTCCATCCAAGTATGTAAAACCTGAGAAAGTTGACTCTTAACAATGTCAAATTTAGAGTTTTTAATTAGGTTGTTTTTTTGGTAAGGATCGTTTTCTAAATCGTATAATTCTTCATAAGGAATCTTAGGGAATGATTCTGCACCAAGTTTAATAAAAGAATTTATTACTGAATTTTTACCAAGATTAGACGTATAAACTTCAAGAGCATTATAATTTCTAATAAATTTATAACGCTTACCTCTAACAGCTCGGGTTGGAAACACTTTACAGGCTTGTATATTTTGTCTCGTGGCCAGTGAAAAAATATAATCATTGACGGCGGACTCATCTCCTTGAAGTGTTTTATAAAAACTTTTTCCATCGATATTTTTATCAATTTTGGAACTAGTAATCTCTAAAAATGTAGGTAAAACATCCACAAGACCAAGTAATATTTGTGAAGTGGTTCCAGGCGCAACAACGCCAGGCCATCTAACAACAAAAGGTATTTTGAGTCCTTGTTCTGATACTCCCCATTTTCCTGATATTCCATGGTCAGAGGCATAAATAAATATCGAATTGTCTCTTAAATTATGTGAATCAACCATTTCTAATACTGCTTCTAGCTGAGTGTTATCACTTTTAATATTTTGATAATATCCTGGTTTATAATTAGGCACATTACTTCCACTATAGGGCAGAGAATAGATGTCGTTTTTTGTGTAATCGCCATCCTTAGGGTAAGGACCATGGGGATAGTCTGAAGTAACAAATAAACAAAAAGGTTTTTTCACCTTAGCTAAATAAGAATTTATAGCATCTAGCGGTAGATAACGATGGTCTACAGAACCAAAATATTTAGTCCACTTAAAAACTGAATTTGGTTTTACATGACTTTTTCCTGCTAAAACTACTTCATAGCCTTCAGCTATAAGTTGGTCAATAACAGTTTTTATATCTTTTTTGACGGGAAGATGATTTGCCATACAACCATTTTTAACCGGATACATTCCCGTAAATAATTGTGAACGACTGGGTGCACAAATAGATTGTGAAGTATAAAAATTTGTAAATTTCATACCTTCTTTTGCAAGCTGGTCCACTGCTGGTGTATGAACTTTTGGATTACCATAGGCTCCGTAATCTAACTGATCCTGATCATCTGCTAAGTAAAAAATAAAGTTTGGTGGGGATATAGATTCCTGGCCTTTTAGAATAAATACTGAAGAAAAAAGAGTGAATAGGATGAGACTTTTAAAATTGTTACTAATCATTTATAAGGTTTTTTATATACTATAAACTAGTTTTTATAATTTGCTATTCATCAATATTTAAAAAATAAAATATATTTAGTTTCAGAATCCATAAATATTAAATTGGTATTTTTTATGTAGTAAATTACTTAAGGAATCTACTACAAATTCATATTTAACTTCATTAGATAGGTTGACCGTTTCATTTGAATCATTCTTATGATCAAATAACATGTTATCAATAAATTGACGATTACCTTTAAGATTCAAATATTCCGTGTAACTGTAGTTAGCTGTTTT
>JABAZC010000006.1 GCA_018608625.1 Flavobacteriaceae bacterium
TTGAGGATCCTGAAGAACCAAATCTATTATTTCTTGGAACTGATGACGGACTCTACATATCAATTGATAAAGGAGATAAATGGACTAAGTGGACAAAAGGCTTTCCAACGGTATCAGTAAAAGACTTGATAATTCATCCACGTGAACATGACTTAATAATTGGAACATTTGGCCGAGCAGCATGGGTTCTAGATGACATTAGACCTTTGAGGGCAATCGCGAAAAACAAAGATTTACTAAAAGAGAAAATTCATTTGTTTACGCCCCCAACCGCCTATCAAGCGGCCTACCAACAACCAACAGGAAGTCGATTTGGTGGAGATGCATTATTTAATGGTGAGAACCGAGGTGGTGGTGCAAAATTTTCATTTTATCTAAACCGTGAAGAAGTAGCTAAAGAAGAAGTGAAAAAAATAGAACCAGAAGTAAAAAATTCTAAAATAAAATGGGATTCAATTCAACTTAAAATCTATGACGGTGATCGACTCATTAGAACATTAAAAAAGAAAACGCCTAAAGAAAATGGTATCCATACATGGACATGGTATATGGATGAAAAGGGAACCCAAAGTCCTTCTAAAAAATTAAAGGAATCCAAAAGAGAACCATCAGGTGTTTCTGTTCTACCAGGAAATTACACCACTGTTTTAAGCTATGGAGATCAGGTTTCTAAAACTCGCATAACCATAGAAAACGATCCAAGAATTACAAGAAATCAGGAAGCTTCTTTAGAAATATATGAGGTGCTAAAAGAAATGGAGGATCTTAAGAAAGTTACTGCAAACGCAGTTAAACAATTGGCAGAGAGTAAAAAAATAGTTTCTAAATTTTTAGATAGATTAACCGAAAAAAATAAAGGTGATTATGCAGAGAACGTTGAAAAATGCAATAAAATTAAAGAAAAAATAGACGCTATTTTAGCTCTTTATTTTGGAAAGGAAGATACACGTCAAGGTATAACAAATACCCCTGAAGTTTCTGTGATTGACCGCTACAGAACTGCCAGCTACTACATAGGCACCCGCCAAAATGGGATGACGGAAACAGAACATATCTTGTTAAAACAAGCAAAAGAAGCCTTGAGCGAAGCTTTAAAATCAACTAATTTATTTTTTGAAACTGAATGGGTGGATTTTAAACTAAAAATGGAAAACATCAAGTTTACTGATTTTGAGACCATAAAAACATTTAAAATAAATAAATAGACACTTTATAGAGTTGTTGAACTATTTTACTTAATTTTATTCTAAATATAACATTTACAACAATGAAAAGATTAATCTTAGGAATTGCTATCATTTTCACCATTACTTCATGTAAATCAGAAGTTAAAAATGAGAATACGGAAGCTCAAACAATTAAAGAACTAAAACAAGAAACTAAAACTCTATTCATTGAGCTAAGTCCAAAAAACAACAGTATTGTTAATGGAAAGGCTAAATTTGAGGAAACAAATGGAGTAATTGAAATGACCGTAGTTGTTAATGGACTTTCTGAAGGTATACATGCCATACATATACATGAAAAAAGTGATTGTGCATCTGACGATGGAAAATCTGCTGGAGGCCACTGGAACCCAACAGCTAAGCCACATGGGAAATGGGGCGCTGAAACTGGATATCATAAAGGAGATATAGGCAATTTTAAAGTAAATAAAGATTATGAAGACACTACGGTTGTATTCAAAAGTGACGAGTGGTGTATAGGCTGCGAAGACCCTAATAAAGACATTCTTGGAAAAGCTATTATCATTCACCAAGGGGAAGATGACTACAAATCTCAGCCATCGGGAGCCGCTGGCAGCCGTGTAAGTTGCGGTGGAATTATAAAATAAATCAATTTTAAGTTAACTTATAAAAAAGCTACTTAATTTAAGTGGCTTTTTTTATATTAAATTAAAAATTTAATATATGAACCCATCAGGAAGAGGTTGGATCACTAAACTTTTAAAACTAATAAAGAGTGATCACCCGAAAGGATTTGATTCTTTAGAAACACTGTATTTAAAACTAAAAGATGTTGGTTTTTTGTACGGAAGTAATGTCGCGACTTTAAACTATGTCAAAGACAACTCCGATTACACAAAAGAAGAACGCTGTAAAATTAATTTATTAATTGCTTTCTATGCTGCACATACAAATACGGAAACCATAGAAACATTTGAAAACAGTTTAATAGATTTTTACAAAGAAATTAATTTTTATGAATCCAGTTTAATAAATGACTTACTAGGAGAAAACTTAGAATCAATACTTCACAAGCGAATACATATTGACAACAATATACTGACTAAGAACTTTAGTTTTTTTGTGACCAATGCCCTACTCTTCATGGATGTAATTGCCTATCAATTTTATTTAAGTAATAAAACGGAGACATTAAATTACTTAAAAAAATGTGAAAACTCTATTCAAACACTTGTTATAAGTGCTTTAAACTCTAAATCAAAAAAAACCTCCTATGATCACAGTTTGATAAAGCTATTAGACTCTTCGCTTCGCTATAATGACAGCACTTCTCAAAATTACAAGACAATTATAAGCTCTGTGGGCTCAGAGTTAGAAGCTTATTATTATTTAGATTTGGCTTGTATGTCAACTTGGACTGATTTAAAATTTGAATTAAAAGAATCAAACTTTTTAAATAAATTAGGGAAAGACCTTAACATATCAGAAGCCATTATCGATAAATCAATAAATGCAGTTCAACTATTTTACTCTACTCACAAAAATAAGATGGCCCTATTGAGTTCTAAAAATATTGTACAAAGTTTTTACGACAACTCCAGCTTAATCGTTAGTAAGCTTATCTCTAGAAACAGTAAACGATTGTATAAGGAACTAAAAGAGAGTAAAGATCTCGTCATGCTGCTCAGTCAATCAACAGTTCGAGATTTAAATGAAGAGGAGCAAAAACAAATGCAAGAACAACTGTTAGACCTTTTAAAATCAATTCCAAGTTTAGCAATATTCATGCTACCCGGTGGGGCCATTTTACTACCATTATTTATTAAGTTTATTCCTAAACTATTACCTTCTGCATTTGATGAAAATAGGATAAATGATTAACTCATAAAAATACTACCTTTGGGGCATGGGATTAAATAACAATGATATTTTCAAAAAACTTAGAGTCGCTCACAAATTAAGAGATGACGATATAGTTAAAATTTGCAGTTTAAAAGATTTTAAAATCACTAAAAGTGAACTAAATGCGATTTTTAGAAACGAAAGCCACCCAAAATACATGGAGTGTGGAGACCAATTTTTAAGGAATTTTTTAGACGGCCTAATTATTCACCTAAGAGGACCAATGCCTTCAAAAGATTCAAATCCGACTATTAAAAAATAATAGACATGAAAAAGTTATTAATAATCTCTGGGTTGATGTTCCTCCTTTTAAGTTGTGGAGAAATAAATAAGAATGATTTTTTAAGCTCAGACTATTTAAAAACTTTAAAAGAGAATCAAGAAGAAAGAGCTCAAAACCGAGTTGACTACTTAGAACTGGCTGGCTTATTTAAATTAGACTCCTCAAGTAATACTTTTGGTAAAAACCATTCTAATAAATTTATATTAGACATTAATTACCTTCCTTCAAAATTAGGTGCCATCGTACTAACTAAACAAGGACTCTCGTTTAACTCTGTAGGAAATAACCATATTACAGATGAATCTGGGAATGAAGTAATTTCTATTAAACTTGATATTGATGCGAACGGGAATTCAATTAAATTATACCACAAATTTATGAAGTGGCAAGTCATCACGCGTTCTGGAGACCTATATTTAAGAGTCTGGGATACTAAAAATCCCGCCATAAAAGCTTTCAGAGGTTTTAAAAACTATGAAGTCAATGCTGCGTTTGTCTTAAAAGGAGACTTTAAATACTTTAAAGCTAAACATACAGAATTCGTTAGCTCAAAACTAGGAATCAATGATTTTACTGATTTTATAGGAAAGGTTGAATTTAACTTCAAAGAAAAGTCATATACTTTAGATGTAGGAAGCCAAGGATTAACAATGGTAGGGGATCTTACTTCTGGAGAATCTACATATGGAGGTGGACGCTACCTTTATCTAAAGCTGCCTAACACTGACGGAAAGGTAAGTTTAGACTTCAACTACTTATACAACCCTCCTTGCGCTTTTTCAGAGTTTACAACCTGCCTATTCCCCCCTAGCCAAAATCAATTACCAATTAAAATTAAAGCAGGCGAACGTATTGAAAAAGTACTTTAATTATTGATATTTAGTGTAACAAATCACAACTTTAGTATACTAATTATTGAATTAACAAACCACTGTTGAAATCAGACTCGGAACATAACTTTGTAGAACTTTTGCAAAAGCATCAGAATATTGTGCACAAAATCTGTAGAATTTACTCAGATAATGAGCACTCACACAAAGATTTATTTCAAGAAATAAGTATTCAATTATGGAAGGCGTTCCCTAAATTTAGAGGAGACTCAAAATTTAGTACATGGATGTATAG
>JABAZC010000090.1 GCA_018608625.1 Flavobacteriaceae bacterium
TTCGTCTTGATTTAAGTTTTTAACGCTTTCCATTCGAATGTTTAGAGCACGCTTAATTCGTCGGCCTTTAGACTCGTCCATGCCTCTCCAATTTTTAAAGGAATCGGAGATTAGTGCATAGGTAGGAATCGTTGTGATTGTATTGTCAAAGTTTTGAACTTTTACAGTCGCTAGATTTATTTCTATCACATCGCCATCGGCACCAAATTTATCAAACGAAATCCAGTCTCCAATACGAACCATGTCGTTGATAGACACCTGAATACTCGCTACAAAGCCTAAAATAGTATCTCTAAATACTAATATAATAATGGCAGAAACCGTCCCTAAACCAGCTATAAACTCCCAAAATGAGATCCCCGAAATAATGGCCACAATTGCAAAAATGCCGGTAAGCCATACGAAAATCATAAAGACCTGAATGTAACTATCAACCGGTTTATCTTTGAGGTATGGAAGCGTTTTAAAGTAGGATTTAATCGAATTCAAAACACTTCTAACGCCAATAATTGTGAGGATAATTCCGATCACTAAAATGGTTTTCTTGCTAAAGTCCTGTAAAGTGATATTGTCAAAAAACAAGCTAGGAATAAATTTGTAGGCAATGATAAATGGAATTAAATGGGCCACATTACGCGGAACATTATTAACCACCATAATATCATCAAAGTTAGTTTTTGATTTAGCTGCAATCTTAGAAAACGTCGCTAAAATGGTCTTTCGGATGATGTAATCAACCAGAAGAATGATTAATACCAGTCCTACAAATAAAACTGAGTGACTAATTAAATCTGCAAAATAGGAGGAAACTTTTAAGGAAAGTAACAACTCATTTAAGTGGTTATATAGATATTCCATAAGTGTATTAGTTTAGTTTTCTTAGTTTAAATTCAACGATAAAAGTTCCAAAAGGGATAATGGACGCTAATGAAATGAGAATGAAATGCTTTTTAAACCACGGATGATCAAAACATAGTACAATAACAAACGCGATATAGGCCATAAATAAAAAACCATGCGGCATTCCAAGTGTTTTTACAAGAGTCACATCATCATTTAAGTATTTTAATGGTACACCAACAAACAGTAGTAGTATATACGACAAACCTTCAAAAAAGGCAATCAAACGGAATACAGTAAGCATTTTCATATCTAGTTCTTATTTTACAAAATTACTAAAGTATTAGCAATAGAGCACACAGGATAACGAAATATTCTATTTTACATAATATAAATTATAGGACAAATAGAATTAATAGGAATACATATAATCGTTTGTTGTCGTTAAATGCAATTGATATATAAGATAATCCGACTTAAAATATTTAATACGTGATTATAAAAAATTATCTTGTTATTTTAGTTACTTCTTCCGTAGTAACTATTTTTCCATATTTATTTCCCCAGCTGTGGTTTGTGTAATTCATCACATCTGAAATCTCGTTTGCGCTTAGTCCCATTGGCGGCATGTATTTGTTGTATTGAAGCCCATTGACCGTTATTTCACCCTTTAAACCATACTTAAGTCCTTTTATACTTTTGCGTCTATTTGCCCTTAAGTAGTCCGAATTTGCCAATGGCGGATATATATTTTGGACGCCTTCTCCATTGGGTAAATGACAGTTTATACAAAAGTCTGAATAAACTGCATTACCTCGTTTTATGCTTTCTTTTAAAACTTTATTTTGAGTCGTTTCGTAACTACTGTTATTTGAATAATTACAAATCAACGTCAGATTGATCGCTATTAACAAGATTATAAAACTGAATAACTTCATCTATTTATTATTATTTGGAATAATTTTCACAATACCTACGCTTTCTATTGCCGTATAAATATAGCCATCCGGCCCTTGTCTTACGTTTCTTACTCGGCCCATTCCTTCGAGTAGCTTTTCGCGTTTAATGACTGTATTGTTTTTTATAACCAGTCGTTCTATGTATTCAAATTTTAAAGAACCAACCAAAAGATTATTTTTCCAATCGGGATACATATCAGACGTTATAAATGCCATGCCGCTAGGCGCTATTGAAGGGACCCAATAAAACAAGGGTTGCTCCATCCCTGGCAAATTCGTATCCTTTGTAAAGCTTGTGCCTGAATAATTAATCCCATAACTAATCAGTGGCCATCCAAAATTCCCTCCTTTTTTTATGCGGTTAATTTCATCTCCTCCTCTTGGTCCGTGCTCATGTACCCAAATTTGGCCTGTATCAGGATGCCTAACCATTCCTTGTGGGTTTCTATGCCCGTAACTGTATATAGCCGTTTTTGCATCTGGAAACTCTAGAAATGGGTTGTCATTTGGAATACTCCCATCGGCATTAATCCTGTATATTTTTCCACAATCACGCGTTAAATTTTGCGGGTTAACATCTCTATTTCCACGGTCCCCAATAGAGAAATACAAATACCCATCCGCATCAAATTCAATACGTGACCCAAAATGTTGTCCCCGTTTGGTGTTCTGTTCTGCTTTGTACAAGCGTTCAACAGACGTCAATTTACTACCACTAAGCTGTGCTCTAATTAGTGCAGTATTACCACCCTCCCCTTCCCCATCAGCAGATGAATGTGTGAGGTATAGCCATCCATTTTCAATGTAATTTGGATGTAGTTCAATGTCCATTAAGCCTCCCTGCCCTCGTAAATACACTTCTGGAAGTCCATCAATATTTGTTTTTACTCCATCTTTAAAATGAATTAACTTTCCTGCTTTTTCAGTGATTAACAAAGCTCCATCTGGAAGAAAAACAAATCCCCAAGGGATATCGAGCTTAGGAACGACTACTTCGGTCGTGTAGTCAATCGTTGTAGGGTCTTCAGCTATGACAATTGACTTATGTTTTTGAGCACAGGCAACTATCGAAATAATACTAATTATAAATAATAACTTTGAATTTTTCATAGGGTTAAAGTTAATGATACTAATTTACAATATGTAATTAATTGCGATTCCTGTGTAATAGTTTATAGGAACTCCTGGATAATAGTAGCGGGGTGCATTTGCGCCAAATCCTCGAGCATTAATTAAAATTTGTGAGGCATAAGACTCTTCAAAAACATTATCCACTCCTACAAAAATATTCATTTTTAGCTGTTCTAATACCTGAGTTTTATATCCAATTTTTAAATTGGTAAGTCCATATGAATCACTATACAAATGATTGCTGTCAGACATTGGTTGACTTCCAATCTGTTGATAATTAACAGATCCATAAACGCCAAATTCTGTAGTAAAATCGATTCCAGCATTCAATAATTCTGATGGAACCCCTGTTAAATCATTTCCTGAGAAATCATTGTCACCATCGATAAATTCTTTAAATTTAAAGTGATTAAAGGTCCCATTAATGAATGTCTTCAAGTCCAATTGTTTTGTGTCAACCCAGGAATAGTTTAATCCAATTTCAAAGCCGTCATGTCTTGTTTGGCCTGCATTAATTCCAATATATTGATCGTTTGCTACCCGTCTTGATACCACAAGGTTCCTGATATCTAAGCGATACAAAGCAACGCTGAACTGAAGCTTATTTTGAAAGAGAGTCCCTCTAGTTCCAACCTCATAATTCCAGCCTGTTTCTGGCTTGAGGTTTGTATTTATTTGCCCATTTGGCAATAAGGTTTCTGCTAAAGAAATAGGAGAAAAACCATGACTGACCGTTGAGTACAAGCTAATTTCATTGGTGGCTAAAAACGAAAAACCAATTTTTGGTGACAAAATACGTCTAAAACGATAAGTACCCGATTGATCTGGATTAGCTTCTGAAGCTATAAAGTTATCTTTTAACTCGTAAATTGTTTTGTTATAATTTAAACCGAATTCAAGTGAAGTATTTTTAGACAGTTCATAATTGGTTTCTAAAAATAGATTGTAATAAGATCTGTCATCTCTAAAATCAGATAAAGAAGCGCCTTCGACACTTCCCGTTCCATCTGGAAAATCTTCATATAGATTTTGAAATGTTTTTGATCGGTAGTGATCTTTAAATTTTTCCCCTCCCATAGTAAAATTAAGTGGGTTTTCAAACAATTGTACCGTTCCTAGTAAACGACTTCTAATTCCATATGCCATCGTATGTTCCTCTAAAACATTAAATGGTCTTGGTTCATAACCTTCTCTAAAGGACCCAAAGACACTAGTTATTTGTTTTAACTTCTTACGATAGTCATGACTCCATGTAATTCCTAGTAATCCACGTTTTGACTCTTCAAACCCTTTGGATTTCCCCCATGTAAAAGCAGCATCTGTAGGCGAATTTAAAAAGGTAGATTCATTTACAGAACTCGGAATGAATGCTTTTAGATCTACATAGCTTGCTACTATCGAGAGTTCATTTTTGT
>JABAZC010000020.1 GCA_018608625.1 Flavobacteriaceae bacterium
ATTAATTGTAAATCATAAAGAGCTCTTAATCGTTCCTCTACGGTTAATTCTTTCTTTTTAGCCATGCTTATATATACTTTACAGGATTTGTATTTATCGTTGATAAAACGACTGCAAAATTAGTAATTTTTTTCTTAAGATATGCTACTAAAATATTTTTTATGTGCTGTTCACTTTCATAGTGTCCGATGTCAGCTAATAATAGTTTGTTTTCTGCGATAAAAAAATCATGATATTTTAAATCTGAAGTGATAAAGGCTTGAGCTCCAGCTGATTTAGCAGCCTCTATTGCAAAACTACCTGAGCCTCCTAACACAGCTACTTTTTGGATGGTTGTATTTAATAATTCGGAGTGTCGTATGACAGTGCAGTTAAATTTGTTTTTTATGAAATTTAAAAATTCAGAACCGTTCATAGGCACTTCTAAATCGCCTATCATTCCCATTCCAATGTGTTGATTAGTGTTTTCTAGTGTAATTATTTCATAATCAACTTCTTCATATGGGTGATTTTTAAATAGTGTTTTCAGAACAGATTTCTCAAGGTGTTTTTCAAATTTTATGTTGATCTGAACCTCTTTTTCTTTTTGTAAAACTTGCTTCTTTCCTACAATGGGATTTGAATTTTCATTGCCCTTAAATGTGCCTTCTCCATTAATATTAAAACTACAGTTACTGTAATTTCCTATCCTGCCAGCGCCAACATCAAACAAGGCCGTTTTAATAGCTTCTGCGTTTTCTTCAGGGACATAGGTGGTGAGTTTTTTTAGTGTTCCTGTTTTTGGAATAAGTACTGTTTTGTTTTGAAGTTCTAAAATTTCACAGAGCCCTGCATTTACACCCTCAAAAGTATTGTCTAAGGCAGTGTGAATCGCATAAATCGCAATTTTATTCTGAATTGCTTTTAAAACAACCCTTTCAACATAGTTATTTCCTGTAATCTTTTTTAACCCTTTAAATATAATGGGGTGGAAGCTAATAATTAAGTTGCAATTTTTTTCAATCGCCTCATCTACTACCGTTTCAAGTGTGTCTAATGTGACTAATATTCCTGTTAATTTTGTGTTTTTATCTCCAACTAATAGGCCTACATTGTCAAATTCTTCGGCATAGGCAAGGGGGGCTAAAGCCTCCAAGTGCGTTATAACATCTTCAACTATCATAAGTTTTTGTTTACCATCAAAGATAAAATAATTACTTTCGTTGTAGTGAAGCTTTTAAGAAAAATATTATTCCCTTTTGTCCCCCTCTATTATGTGGTGGTGTCTTTAAGAAACAAACTATATGATTGGTCTTTTTATAAGTCTACTTCTTATGACTTTCCTCTCATTTGTGTTGGAAATTTATCAGTTGGAGGAACGGGAAAAACTCCTATGGTTGAATATTTAGTTTCATTTCTAAAGAGCAAATATAAGGTAGCCACTCTAAGTCGTGGGTACGGCCGTGTTTCCAAAGGATTTGTTATCGCTGATTTACAATCAACTGCTCAAGATATTGGCGATGAGCCTTATCAGTTGTTTAAAAAGTTTAAAGACATTTCAGTTGCCGTTGATGCGGACCGTCAAAATGGGCTAGATCTTTTAAAAAAATCGAAACCTTCTATTGAAGTTGTATTACTTGACGATGCTTTCCAGCATCGAAAAGTATCAGCAGGGTTTAATATTTTACTTACCGCTTACGATCAAATTTACTGTCATGATTATGTTTTGCCATCAGGTAATTTGAGGGAACCTAGGTCAGGTGCTAAAAGAGCCGAAGCGATTGTAGTAACTAAAAGTCCTAAAAGCCTAAGCCAAGAGCATAAGTTTAATATTATCGAACAACTAAACCCTGAATCAAATCAGGAGGTCTTTTTTAGTAGTATACATTATAGCGATGTTTTAGTATCATTAACATCGAGTCGTTCCGTTGCTGACTTAAAGGCGGTTCGTTTTACACTTGTGACGGGCATTGCAAATCCAGCACCATTAGTTACTCATTTAAAATCAATAGGATTAGACTTTGATCATTTAGAATTTAAAGATCATCATGAGTTTTCTAAATCAGAATTGGAACTTATTTATTCAAAATCTTTTGTATTGACCACAGAAAAAGACTTCTCACGTTTGAGTTCCGAAACTCAGAATCAGGTTTATTATTTACCTATTCAATTAAAAATTGACCGTTCGGATGCGTTTGAAAAATTAGTTGATTCTTATATTAAGCAGCACTTTTCTTAATCACTTATTTTATAAATAAGATCAATAATACGACTTGAATACCCTGTTTCATTGTCGTACCAACCTATAATTTTCACCATGTTCCCTATTACCGAAGTCATCTGCGCATCAAAGATGCATGAGTATGTGTTTCCAACAATATCTATGGACACTATTGGGTCTTCAGTGTATTCGAGAACCCCTTTGAAGGATGAATTAGCGGCTTCTTTAAAAGCAGTGTTAATGGCTTCAACAGAGGTTTCTTCTTTGACATTGAATGTAATGTCAGTCAGTGAGCCATTAATAACAGGAACTCTTATGCCACACCCTCCAATCTTTTCAGAAAATTCCGGAAAAATTTTGGTCAGCGCTTTCGCTGCGCCAGTAGTTGTCGGAACGATTGATTGCCCAGCTGCGCGTGCTCTTCTCAAATCTTGATGAGGTTGATCGTGTAAGCTTTGATCTGTTGTGTACGAATGTACAGTTGTAATGTATGCCTGATTAACTCCACAAAGGTCATTTATAATGGATAACATAGGCGCGGCATTGTTAGTAGTACAAGATGCGTTGGAGACGATAGTATCCTCGTTTTTCAACAAATGATCATTAACCCCTAGAACGATTGTTTTTATAGCGTCGTCCGTAGGAGGAACGGTTAAAATAACTTTAGAAGCTCCATTAGTGATGTGGTGAACTAATTCACTTTTTTTCTTAAACTTTCCACTTGACTCAATAACAATATCTACGTTAAAAGGCTTCCAATTAAGATTTTTAGGGTGGGCTTCATTTAGGAAAGGAATCTTAATATCATCAATAATAATATGTGCATTATCACTAGATACGTTCTTTTTTAAGGTCCCATGAATACTGTCGTATTTTGTGAGATGCGCAAATGTTTTTACATCTGCTATATCATTAATTGCGACGATTTTAATTCCAGGGTGCTCAAGTAGTAATCTAAAAACGCGTCGTCCAATACGTCCAAATCCATTAATAGCTACCCTAACCATGGTCAGTTAATGTGTTTTTGAGCTTTATAAGAAGATCTGACCAATGCACTACTTTCAACGTGGCGGAAACCTAATTCCAATCCTATCGTTTCGTATTCTTTGAATTGATCTGGGGTGATAAATTGCTTGACAGGTAAATGTTTTTTACTTGGCTGTAAGTATTGGCCGATGGTGACAACATCTACATCCGCATTTCTAATATCATGTAGTGTTTGAATAACTTCATCACGCGTTTCTCCTAGGCCAAGCATAAGACCTGTCTTTGTGCGGCGTTGCCCATTGTCTTTTAGGTATTTTAAAACACCTAGACTCTTTTCGTATTTAGCCTGAATTCGTACCTCTCTAGTGAGTCGTCTCACGGTCTCCATATTGTGTGAAACAACTTCTGGAGCGACTTGAATAATTCGTTCAATGTGTTTTTCAATCCCCTGAAAATCAGGAATTAAAGTTTCCATCGTTGTGTTTGGATTCATGCGTCTAACCGCCTTAACGGTTTCTGCCCACATAATACTCCCCATGTCTTTTAGGTCATCCCTGTCAACGCTTGTAAGAACAGCGTGTTTGATGTTCATTATTTTGATTGATCTTGCTACTTTTTCAGGTTCATCCCAATCAACGGTTTCTGGCCGTCCTGTTTTAACTCCACAAAACCCACAAGATCGAGTACATACGTTTCCTAAAATCATAAATGTAGCAGTCCCTTCTCCCCAGCATTCACCCATGTTAGGGCAGCTTCCAGATGTACAAATAGTGTTTAGGTTGTATTTATCGACAAGACCTCTAAGCTCTGTGTATTTTTTGCCAGTAGGTAGTTTTACACGAAGCCATTTAGGTTTGGGTTGACGTACAATTGGTTCTGAAAGAGTTTCTACATCCATAGATTCAATTTAAAGAAACAAAGATACAAAGTATTCTTATAAAAAAATCATAAAATTGTGAGATACCATATGCTAAAACTAATTAAAAAAAGAAGGCCTAAACAGCTCATGAGATGCATTAATTTTGAAGGCTGCCATTCTTTTGGAGTGTGTTTGCTAGAAATTAGTATGTAGTTTGCTAAGGCATAAAATGGCGCGGTTAAAAAGGAGAGAATCGTAGCTAATTTAATTAAAACCCCCATGTCTGAAAGAAAATAAAAATAAATGATTAAAGTTCCAAGAATCAGGACCAAACTCCATCCTAAATAGCCCTTTTTGAAAGGTTTTTTAAATATTAGTTCTATGGTTTTATTCATAGTTCTAGGCGATGCGTCAAGAGTCGTTAAAGTGGTGCTTAACATAGTTGTAAATGCGGCGATTCCAATGATTAAATAAGCCCAGCCACCGAGGCTTTGAGTGTACATTTCTATAAGTTGTACAGAAAAGACTCCTGCATTGCTGCTAAAGCTAGTTCCAGTAGCATGCATGGTGAGGGCACCAAGACTTACAAAGCAAACCCCTAATACAACTGTCCCTATGTATCCAATATTAAAATCTAGAAGTGCTATTTTCGTATCCAGTTTGTTGGCAGACGTTTTTTGCTTTTCTATAGTCCATATGGAATGCCAAACCGAGACATCCAATGGGGCTGGCATCCATCCCATAAAGGCGATTAAAAATGTAATTTCGATACTTCCTTGAGGAATATATTGAGCAATTTCAATAGTACTATTAGAATTATAAAATGCCATTAACGTTGCAGCCAAAGTGGTTAAGGTTAGTGTAATGACAATAACTTTCATTAAGACATCTAATAATTTATATTTTCCAATATTCAAGATGATAAAGCAAAGGCTAAGAATGACAACAGTCCAAACTTTTATACTTATAAAATCTCCAAATAGTGAAGTAGCTATTCCAGCAGTTACGATAGTTACTGCTGACTGAATCGTAAACATGGTCAAGAACGTTAGGATTCCATAAATTTCTAAGATCCCTTTGCCAAGTTTTTGGTACCCTTCTAATAAACTTTCACCTGTTGCACTTCCATATCGAGGTCCGTACTGGAAAAACGGATATTTGACTATGTGAATTAGTAACAAAGTCCAAATCAAACCAAATCCAAAATCAGCCCCAGATCGGGTAGACTGCACTAAGTGAGAGACTCCAATAGCTGCGCCTGCAAAAAGTAGTCCCGGCCCTAGCTTTTGAATTACTTGCTTCATTTTTTAGATAAAATTATTTCAGCTAATAGTTTTTTTGCTCGCAAGAGTTTAATTTTTACATTATTTACGGGGGCCTCAATCTCTTTTGAGATTTCGTTATAGGACAATTCTTGAAAATAACGCAGGTTTAAAACTTGTTGATAGTGGGGTTTTAATTTTTTGATATCCTTTAATAACTCCGCTAAGTTTTGTTCCTTGATGAGCTTATCTTCAGCAGAGGGAGCTTCATCCATAATCCAGTATAGGCGATCCTGATCTTCTGCAGAGGTTTGATTGCTTAATGATATTTTTTGTTTTCTTAAGCTGTCGGAATGTGTGTTTTTAGCAATTGTAATCAGCCATGTTTTGAATTTGAAATTCTCATCAAATGTTTTAATTTTTTCAAAGGCTTTTGAAAATGTCTCGATTGTGATGTCTTCAGCATCATTTTCATTATGCAATCGTTTAATCAAAAAACCATATACATCATTCCAGAAAGTATGCAATAACATGTTGAACGCAATTTGGTCATTTTGCTTAGCCTTCTGAATGATGTCATTAATTTCCAATAGAGTGGGTGATTTAAGAGCGAAAATAAAGTCGCCAAATAATATAAGCTTTAGAGGTTTTAGTTACGCCTATGTATGTTGAGGTTCTGAGCACTCTTCATACTGTTCAGGAGTTTTTCCACAAAACCCACATGTTTCTCCATCTTTATTTAGCATCGGATTTTGACTTGCACAAGTTCCTGCAAATTCACCGTCTTTTTTCGCCCATAGTTTTATGGATATACCTGCAACAGCAACAGCTAAAAGTGCGAGTGTGATTAAGAATAAAACCATTTTTTTTTTTCAAAGATACACTTTTCGATACAAGCTAAAAAACGTATTTAATGAGGATTTTAACTAGGGTCTGCTGAAGTAAGGCTAAAGCAAAGTAAAAAGGTAACTACCTATAAAATATTTACTTCGCTTTCTAACACAATATCAAAAACAATTAAAATAGCTTCTTGTATTTTTTCTGAAAGTTCAAGTATGTCTTTTCCTGAAGCATTTCCGTAGTTCACCAACACCAATGCTTGTTTGTTGTGAACCCCATAGTTTCCGAATGTTTTTCCTTTAAATCCAGCGGTTTCAATTAGCCACCCGGCTGGAATTTTTACATTAGTTTCTGAAACTTTGTAATATGGTATTTTTGGAAATTGAATTTTTAAAAGCTCAAACTCAGAATAAGAAATCACAGGGTTCTTGAAAAAACTACCGCTATTTCCAAGGACTTTAGGGTTTGGGAGTTTTGAATTTCTGATAGAAATAACTGCTTTGGAAATATCTTGAATTGTTGGGTTTTCGATTCCATCATTTTTGAGTTTAGAATCAATGGCCCCATAATTTGTTTTAATGGTATGTTGATGACTGCTTAGCTCAAAGATCACAGAAGTGATGATGTATTGTCCTTTCAATTCTTCTTTAAAAATAGAATTTCTGTAACCAAAATCACATTCTTCTTTAGTGAAAGCACGTAATTCTTGAGTTTGAATATTCATCGCTTCACAACTAATAAATGTGTCTTTTAATTCAACCCCATAAGCACCAATGTTTTGAATTGGAGCCGTCCCTACATTTCCAGGAATTAACGATAAGTTTTCGACCCCACCATAGTTTTTATCAAGACACCAACTTACAAATTCATGCCAGTTTTCACCCGCTGCAACTCTAACTCTAACGTTGTTTTCGTAAACTGAAACAACTTCAATTCCTTTAATGTTAATATGTAAAACTAATGCATCTACATCCTTTGTAAGTAATATATTACTGCCCCCACCAAGGACTAATAAATCAGATAGATTGGTATTTAAAATTTTAGCTAAATCTTGCTTAGATTTGATAGATGCAAATTCTTTTGCAACCACATGCATTCCAAACGTGTTTAAAGGTTTAAGCGATATGTTTTTTTCAATCACCACTAAGAGCTATATTCATTAAGTGCCGCTTTTAAAATAGCTACGGCAGTTTTCAAATCTTCTTTATTTATAACATATGCAATACGTACTTGGTTTTTACCAAGTCCTGGAGTTGAATAAAAACCAGATGCGGGCGCCACCATTATGGTTTGATTATTTAGTCTAAACGACTCTAGCATCCATTGTGCAAAATCATCTGTATTTAAGACAGGTAATTCAACAATGCAATAAAAGGCGCCATTAGGAGTGGCTACTTTGACGCCGTCAATTTTTTTAAGTTCTTTAATCAATACATTTCTACGCTCTACATATTCATTGATAACCTCACTAAAGTAACTTTTAGGGGTGTCTAATGCTGCTTCACTCGCAATTAACCCATAGGTTGGTGGAGACAAGCGAGCTTGAGCAAATTTCATAGCGGTATTAAGAACGGATTTGTTTCTGGTTACAATACACCCAATCCTTGCGCCACACATGCTATATCTTTTAGATACCGAGTCAATTATTATGGCATTGGTTTCGATTCCTTCTTCTTGCATAACAGAGTAGTGCTCTAATCCATCATAGGTAAATTCACGATAAACCTCATCTGCGATTAGAAATAGATCATGTTTTTTAACTAGAGCCGCTAGTTGTTGTATTTCGTCTTTGCTATAAAGGTATCCCGTAGGGTTTCCTGGGTTACAAATTAATATAGCTTTTGTTCTAGGGGTTATTAAGGCTTCAAAATCAGCAATTGGGGGTAGTGCAAAATTAGAGTCAATTCCAGAAAAAACGGGTACTACTTTCACTCCTTGTGCGATAGAAAATCCATTATAATTTGCATAAAAAGGCTCGGGAATAATGACTTCGTCTCCCAAGTCCATGATGCTACCAAAAGTAAATAACAATGCCTCGCTTCCACCTGTAGTAATTATGATATTATCTGCATCAATTTGGATGTTGTTTTTTCTGTAGTACTCTGAAAGTTTTTCACGGTAGGTTTCTGACCCTTCTGACCGGCTGTATTCTAGGACCTCTAAGTTTGAGTTTCTAATAGCATTGAGGGCAACGTCAGGCGTTTTAATATCAGGTTGACCTATATTCAAGTGAAATACTTTAACACCTTCTTTTTTAGCTTGCTCAGCAAAAGGGACTAGTTTACGGATGGGCGATAGAGGCATTAGCCCCCCCTTTGTAGAAATCTTTGGCATTGTTTTAAAATAACTATTTGTTACAAATTTATCTTAAAGTTATAACAATATAAAGTGCTTTAACTAATTTTTAAATAATTAGATTATAAATTATCTATTCTCACTGGTTTTTTGATTAACTTATTTAAACATTTTCAACTTATTAAAAAAAAACACCCTGAAAGAGTGTTTTAGTTTTTCAATAAAGTTATTGAGCTTATTTCTCTAACACACTTTTATTTTTATCTCCAATCACAGTTGATTTACTAGAGTCAATAACGGTTCCTTTTATTTTTAGGGCTACGGTCTGAGTTTCTGCATTTGAAGTGACTGTGATTGTTTTTCGAATAGGATTGACACGATTCGTGTCATATTTGACTTCTATTTCTCCAGTTTTTCCAGGCATAATAGGAGCTGTTGGTTTTTTTGGAACAGTACATCCACAACTGGATTTAACATCTGAAACGATCAGTGGTGCATTTCCAGTATTTTTAAATTTGAAAACACGAATTCCGTCAGATCCTTTCTCAATAGTTCCGTAATCAATTGTTTTAGACTCGAATTCTATTTTAGCGATTTTATCTTGCGCATAAACGGATGCGCTTAAAAGAGAAATAAATAATACTGATAAGATATTTTTCATGATGTAGTTTTAGTTATAGTAAATTTATGCACTTATTTCCAAACTACAAAAATGTAATCACATAAAATCAATTAATAATTTTAAAGAAAATAAAATATAAGTACTTTTGTCAACTAACAATCAAAAACTATTTCTTAGTATGCCTATTCCTCCAAAGTATGATGCATTAGCTGTCGAAAACAAATGGTATGACTATTGGATGACCAATAAGTATTTCCATTCTATTCCTGACAACAGGGAGCCTTATACTATAGTCATTCCTCCACCCAATGTCACAGGAATTTTACATATGGGGCATATGCTTAATAATACGATTCAAGATGTATTGGTTCGCCGCGCACGCTTAAAGGGAAAAAATGCTTGTTGGGTTCCTGGAACTGACCATGCGTCGATAGCTACTGAGGCTAAGGTTGTTGCTAGGTTAAAGGAGCAAGGTATTAATAAAAATGACTTATCTAGAGCTGAGTTTATGAAATACGCTTGGGATTGGACAGATGAATTCGGAGGAGTCATATTACAGCAGTTAAAAAAACTTGGTTGTTCTTGTGATTGGGATCGTACTAAATTCACTTTGAATGATGATATGAGCGAATCTGTAATCAAGGTTTTTATTGATTTGTTCAATAAGGGTCTGATATATAGAGGTTTTAGAATGGTTAACTGGGATCCCCAGGCACAAACAACCCTTTCTGATGAAGAAGTTATATTTGAAGAGCGACTAGGAAATTTATATTATTTGAATTATAAAATTCAAGACAGTGATGAAGTTATAACAATTGCAACTACTCGTCCAGAAACGATACTGGGTGATGCCGCGATTTGTATTAATCCTAATGATGAACGCCATACCCATCTCAAAGGAAAAAAAGCGATTGTACCATTATGCGGACGTATCATCCCTATCATTGAAGATGACTATGTAGATATTGAATTTGGAACAGGTTGTCTTAAAGTCACTCCTGCGCACGATCAAAATGATAAAGTTTTAGGGGATAAGCACCAATTAGAAGTAATTGAGATTTTCAATTTAGACGCCACCCTTAATAGCTTTGGGATGCACTATGAAGGGCAGGACCGCTTCGTAGTCCGAAAAAAAATTGCAAAAGAATTAGAAACAAAAGGCTACCTAATTAAAACGGAAGAATACCTACATAAAGTGGGCACTTCTGAGCGAACAAAAGAAGTGATAGAACCGCGTCTTTCCGACCAGTGGTTTTTAAAAATGGAAACGCTTGCCAAGCCAGCAATTAAAGCGGTCTTAGAAGACCAGTCAATAAATTTATTTCCAAAGAAATTTGAAAATACTTATCGACATTGGATGGAAAATATTCGTGATTGGAATATTTCTAGACAATTATTTTGGGGTCAACAGATACCTGCTTACTATTATGGTGATGGAAAAGACGATTTTGTAGTGTCTAACTCTATAGAAGGTGCTTTAGAATTAGCTAAAAACAAATCTGGAAATTTAGGGTTATTGATAAGTGACTTAACTCAAGACAAAGACGTCCTAGACACCTGGTTTTCATCTTGGTTATGGCCAATGTCTGTCTTTGATGGGATTAGAAACCCAGAAAATGAAGATATTAAATATTACTATCCAACAAATGATTTAGTAACGGGTCCAGATATTCTGTTTTTCTGGGTAGCAAGAATGATTGTAGCAGGCTACGAATTGAAAGACCAAAAACCGTTCACAAACGTTTACTTTACAGGCTTAGTCCGCGACAAACAACGTCGTAAAATGAGTAAGTCTCTGGGTAACTCTCCAGATGCTCTTAAACTTATTGAGGATTTTGGTGCTGATGGTGTTCGTGTAGGTTTGTTGTTAAGTTCAGCGGCTGGAAATGATTTAATGTTTGATGAAGCATTATGTCAACAAGGAAAAGCCTTTGGTAATAAAATATGGAATGCATTTCGACTTATTGACGGATGGAAGGTTGCAGAGATTCCTCAGCCAGAGTATGCAGCTACAGCGACAGATTGGTACCAAGCCAAGTTCCAGAAAACATTGGTTGAGATTGAAGATCATTTTAGTAAGTATCGATTAAGTGATGCATTAATGACGACCTATAAATTAATTTGGGATGATTTCTGTTCTTGGTTATTGGAAATGGTAAAGCCAGCCTATGAAGCACCAATTGATAAGAAAACGTATGACTCTGTAGTAAGTATTTTAGAGTCTAATTTAAAAATACTTCACCCCTTCATGCCATTTTTAACAGAAGAGATTTGGCAAACCTTAGAAAAAAGAACTCCAAAACAGGCTTTAATTATTTCTTCTTGGCCAGAAATAAAATCATACGATCACTCAATTTTAGAAGGTTTTGAGTTTACATCTGAGGTAGTTTCAGGAATTCGATCGATTAGAAAAGAAAAGAACATTGCTTTTAAAAACCCGATTGATTTACTTGTATTGAACAATGAATCTCAGGTCAAGAATTTTGATTCGGTGATATCTAAACTAGGAAATATCACGAGCTTGACTTATACCACAACATCTGTTGATAATGCGTTGTCTTTTAGGGTTAAGTCCAATGAGTACTTTATTCCCGCTAATGACGCTATCGATGTAGAAGCAGAAATTTTAAAATTGGAGGACGAGCTGAAATATACTGAAGGGTTTTTAAAATCAGTTCGGAAGAAATTATCTAACGAACGCTTTGTTTCTGGAGCTCCAGAGCAGGTAGTTGCTAGTGAAAAGAAAAAGGATGCGGATGCTGTGGCAAAAATAGAAACTCTAAAGGCTAGTTTGATCAATCTAAAGTAATACTACTTTCTGTATAGTAGATAGTTGTTAGCTAGATCAATATAGCGTTGTTTGGCCTGATCTTGAGTAATGTCTTCAACTTGAAATAGGGCATTGGTCTTGAAGGCATTAATGATGGCCTTGCCACTACTAGGTCGGCCATAGTCGTTTGTTGATTTTTTGTAATAAGCATATAGTTTTAGCAAAGTATCCGCTGGAAAGGGTTCTTTGTGACTGTTTATACTATCAACAGCTTCTCTAAATTCTATATCTAAAGCCTTACAATTCATTTTATGCCTCGGCAATGACACACTCACCGCCTATGACTTTTTGGTTTAGTTTAACTTTTATTTTAGTATCTAAAGGTAAGAATAAATCAACTCTCGAACCAAATTTTATAAAACCAGCATCTGTTCCTTGATCAACTATTTGTCCTTCTTTTGCGTAATTCACAATACGTCGCGCAAGAGCACCTGCTATTTGGCGGTATAATACTTTTCCATAAACTTTGTTTTCAACAACGATGGTTGTGCGTTCATTTTCAGTGCTAGCTTTTGGATGCCATGCGACCAAATATTTTCCTTGGTGGTATTTGCTAAATAGTACAGAACCACCTACAGGGTAACGTGTTACATGAACATTTAAAGGGGACATGAAAATGCTTACCTGAAGTCGTTTTTCTTTGAAGTATTCAGTTTCTTCCACCTCTTCAATCACAACAACTTTTCCATCTACAGGCGAAATAACCCTAGCATCATTTTTTTGAGTATGACGTTTTGGATTTCTGAAAAACTGCAATATTAAAACAAGTACTGCAAGTAACGATAGCTGAAGGAGTTTTATTAACCACTGAAGTTCAATAATGTTATCTAAGACTAAGAAACTCCCCCCTACAAAAAACAGAGTTCCTAAAATTATTTTTTGACCTTCTTTATGAAACATAATTTAATATTCTTAAAAATAAATAAATAAACGGAGCGGCAAAGATAGCACTATCTAAACGATCTAACATACCTCCATGGCCTGGCATTATCTTACCACTGTCTTTAACAGATGCTTGGCGTTTGTATTTTGATTCTACTAAATCGCCTAAGGTTCCAAATACACTTACTAAAACACTGATAATTAGCCAATTTGTAAAACTTAAGGAAGGGGCTATGAGCGCTATAAAATAACTTCCAATTGCTGAGAAAAATACACCTCCTAAAAAGCCTTCAACGGTTTTCTTTGGAGAGATACTTGCAAATAATTTTTGCTTCCCAAAGTTTTTGCCAATTAAATAAGCAAAGCTGTCATTAGTCCAAATAAGTAGAAATATCCCTAAAATAATTTGAGGGTTATAATTTCCAAAGTTAAATGCAATTAAAATTAAAAACACAAACCCACTACTGATATAGAATGTTGTATTGATAAATTGATTTGAAATTAGGTTGGGTAGCTCTTTAGATGAAAATAAATCTCTAATTAAAAATAGGTTTACAAAAACACTTAGTACATGAAATATTTGAGATACTTGGTTAATAATTTCAGCATTATTAAGCAGGAGTTCGCTAATAGCAAACAACAGAAAAACGCTTGTAAAAATAAGATATGAGGCAGAGCTTTTTTGTTTGATAAGTTTATTGAATTCTGTCAGACATACGAGTCCAAAAACGTAAAACAAGGCAATACAAGCATATTTATGTTGTATGCATGTGATTAATAAAATCACAAATAGTGTTCCGGATAAAGTTCTTTTGGTTAATTCTTTCAATACTTATTTTATAAGTCTTCTAATAGTAACAAATATAGGTTTTTTGAACTACTTCCATAACTTAGAAAATTAGTGGTCTCTTCGACCTTAAAGTGTTTGATGGTAGTGATATTTGATGGAATGTTTTTTTTATTTTGAGCCTTTATACCTTGAAGACCAGCACTTATTGTTTCTACAAATTGACTTGTAGTCGCAAATACAACAAAATCTTTTGGTAGTTCGGCTAATTTTTTTTCAGCAATTTGATTTGAAGAAATTAATAAAGATCCATCACTGGCTATTAAATACTCACAAGTGGTAAATAAAAAATCAGCTTCTTCAATTTTTGTAGTTGTATCAAAATCAAATCGTTTAAATTTTTCTCTCAATTGCTGGTTAAGAATAAGCGCTGTTTTATCACTCCAATTATTTTCTTTAATAATTTTTTTTAAATTACTTTGTACTTCATCGTTAGTTTCAGAGTACAGAAACTTACCGCCATTGTTATTGAAATTAATTGTAAATTTTTCATCAATAGGAGAGTCTTCATCAGGCAAAAATCTACGCTGTTCTTTTTTTTCTAACTCACTCTTAGATTTGTCAGAGTTTGAACCAAATATTTTACGAAATACACTCATATTTTATTCCAATATAAGTTTTGAACTTACATTATTTCAAAGATAAAAAATTTAACAAATTCATCTGTAAAAATTAAGCTTATTTTTAGTTTTATTCTTCTTCATCATTTTTGTCGTTCGTATCCGTTATTTCAATTGTAGACTTAATAACTTCTTCGACTTTAAATGGACGTTTACCAAAAATAGTTTCTAGGTTATCTTTAAAAATAACCTCTTCTTTTAACAGTACCTCAGCCAGTTCAGTTAATTTATCTTTGTTTTCTTGCAACAGTTCAATCGCTCTTTGATATTGAGTTTCAATGATGCTAGATATTTCTTTGTCTATTAGCTCAGCAGTGCTTTCACTGTATGGTTTTGAGAAACCATACTCATTTTCACCTGAAGAGTCATAGTATGTTATATTTCCGATTTTATCACTAAGTCCATATACGGTTACCATTGCTCTAGCTTGCTTGGTGACTTTTTCTAAATCACTCAAAGCCCCAGTTGATATTTTGTCAAATATTACTTTCTCAGCAGCCCTTCCCCCTAATGCAGCACACATTTCGTCTAGCATTTGTTCAGGTCTGACAATCAAACGTTCTTCAGGAAGGTACCAGGCAGCCCCTAGGGATCGCCCTCTAGGCACGATAGTCACTTTCACTAGTGGAGCAGCATGTTCTAGCATCCAACTTACTGTGGCGTGTCCAGCTTCATGAAAAGCTACGGCTCTTTTTTCACTAGGTGTAATTATTTTATTTTTCTTTTCAAGTCCTCCAACTATTCGGTCAACTGCATCTAAAAAATCTTGTTTTTCAACTGATTTCTTATTGCCTCTAGCAGCAATTAATGCTGCTTCATTACAAACGTTAGCGATGTCTGCCCCTGAAAACCCTGGTGTTTGTTTGGATAAAAAATCTGTATCTAAATCTTTTGACTTTTTTAATGGTTTTAGATGTACTTCAAAAATCTCTTTTCTTTCTCTTACATCAGGTAGGTCTACATAAATCTGTCTGTCAAATCGTCCAGCCCTCATTAGCGCTTTGTCTAGAACGTCTGCGCGATTGGTTGCTGCTAAGACTATAACATTTGAATTGCTTCCAAATCCATCCATTTCTGTTAATAGCTGATTAAGAGTGTTTTCTCTTTCGTCATTTGACCCCGAAAAATTACTTTTTCCTCTTGCTCTTCCAATGGCATCAATTTCATCAATGAATATAATAGATGGTGCTTTTTCTTTGGCTTGCTTAAATAAATCTCTAACCCTGGAAGCTCCTACTCCTACAAACATCTCGACGAAATCTGAACCTGATAAAGAGAAAAATGGTGCTTTGGCTTCTCCAGCTACCGCTTTTGCCAATAGTGTCTTTCCAGTCCCTGGAGGGCCTACCAGTAAGGCACCTTTAGGTATTTTACCTCCTAAAGCAGTGTATTTTTCTGGGTGTTTTAAAAAGTCTACAATCTCTTGTATCTCTTCTTTGGCACCTTCGAGCCCTGCAACATCTTTAAATGTTGTTTTGGTTTCAAGTTTTTCATCAAATAGCTTGGCTTTAGATTTTCCTATATTAAAAATCTGGCCACCCCCACCTCCAGCACCACCACCAGACATACGACGCATTATAAAGATCCAAACACCAATAATTAAAATGAAAGGAATAAGAGACGATAAAATGTCTCCCCATGCATTTGTTTCGGTTTTGAAGTTAAGCACAGTATCAAGATCTTCTTGGTTTATGGTGTCCTCTAGCTGTTTTTGAAATAATTGCACATCCCCAAACTCAAACTTGTAATTAGGTCCTCCAGAAGTGGAAGGTAAGAGCTGCTTTTTTTTGTTATTTTTATGAACATCTTTAGAGCTTGCTTGTGTAGTTAAGTACACTAAGGCTTCTCGCTTATTTACAATTTCTACTTTTTTTACATCCCCATCTTTCAAGTATTCAAAAAATTGAGAAGGAGTAGAGGATTCTCCAGAAGAAGTCCCTAAGCCACCAGAAAAAAGGTTAATAGCCAATATAACTACGACTGCAGTCCCATATATCCAATAAGCATTAAACTTTGTATTTTTTGGTTTTTTATTTTTCGACATGGGTTTATTTTTAGTAACTAGTTTCTATTTCTGTAATTTTGGCGTCACCCCATAGGGTTTCGATATCGTAATATTCGCGAATATTCTTTTGAAAAACATGAACAACTACATGCACATAATCCATAAGTACCCATTCTGCATTATCACTTCCCTCAATATGCCAAGGCTTATCTTTAATGTTTTTGCTAACTTTTTTTTGTATTGAACTCACAATCGCGTTTACCTGTGTGTTTGAGGTTCCATCACAAATAATAAAATAATCGCAAACTGTATTTTCTATATCTCGTAAATCTAAAATAGTTATATTTTGCCCTTTTACATCCTCAATTCCATTAATAGCGAAAGTGATTAATTCATCTGAACTTGGTGTATTTGTTTTCATAAAATATTTTTGCTTTGCAAATTTATTACTTTTTTGACTCTAAACGCGTTATATTGTCTTAATAAAATTATAATTTAGAGCCTTTACTACATCTATGCAATTGATCAAACTTAATGCCACAGACTCTACGAATAATTATTTAAAGCAATTGATTCTTGAGCGTACATTGGATGATTTTTCTGTAGTTGTAGCAAATCATCAAACTAATGGGCGCGGGCAACGAGGTTCTAGCTGGTTGTCCGAAAAAGATAAAAACCTAACTTTTAGTGTTTTAAAGAGAAATATTTCTATCGTAGCTAATCAGCAATTCTTATTAAATATATTGGTTTCACTTTCAATTGTCAAAACACTAGAAGGGTTCAATATACCGAAATTAGCTATTAAATGGCCGAACGACATTTTGTCAGATCATCACAAGATCTCTGGGATATTAATAGAAAATTTGATTAAAAATAAACAAATTGAATATGCTATAATTGGAATTGGACTTAATGTAAATCAGGTTAAATTTGAGGGATTATCTAAAGTGAGCTCTTTGAAAAATATTATGCCATTACCCGTTGATAAAGATGAACTATTAACAAAGATTATTGATAAGCTTAAAATGTATTTTAAACTGTACTCTGAAAATGGAAGTGAATTTTTAAATTCTGAATACGAATCCTATTTATTTCGTAAAGATAAGCCTTCTACTTTCATTAGCCACGACAACAATCTGTTTACAGGAATAATAAGAGGGGTTTCAACCTCTGGTAAATTATGTGTTCAGATGGAGGATTTTAACAAGGAGTTTGATTTGAAAGAATTAAAGCTTATATATTAATTGCAATGCTTAGGGATATTTAGCGCTAGAGTTTCAATGAACTTAGATATTGGTCTTTTGATCATCATTCCCATCATCGCGTTAAAGTTGCCTTCAAACTTTAACTGAACCTCGCTTTTGTTTTCAGAAATAGATTCTATTGTTGCGGTTAAAGAAAAGTCTAGTTTTCCTCCAGCAGCAACTAACATAATGTTATTAGGATTTTCAAAAGATTTTTTCTTCAGAACAATTTCGGGCATTCCACTTAAAGCAAATAAAAAGGTCTCATCGTCAATTAGTTCAAACTTACTAGTGTCTTCTGGCATCAAAGGTTTAAAGTTTTTCACATCTGTCAAAAAATTAAAAACGATTTGAGAAGATTTTTCAATGCTTACTCTAGTGGATTCTAAGTTCATAATTAATTTTTATTTACCGGTCCATTCTGAAGGGTTTGTATTCCATTTGGATAAGATATTTACCTCTTGTTCATTGATGAAGTTGGTGTCTAACGCTTGCTCTAAAAGGCTTTCGTAGTTACTAAGTGTGAAAAGGTTTACATTATTTGTTTTGAAGTTATCTTTTGAAATATCAAAACCATAGGTAAATATAGCGACCATTCCCTTGACATTCACCCCAGCTGTTTTTAAGGCGTTTACAGCAACTAAACTACTTTTTCCTGTACTGATTAAATCCTCGATAATAACAACATTTTGTCCTTTTTCAACAAATCCTTCAATTTGATTTTGACGGCCATGTTTTTTTGCTTCTGGACGTACATATACAAAAGGAAGTCCGAGAAATTCTGCAACTAAAGCACCAATACCAATTGCGCCAGTGGCTACTCCAGCAATCACGTCTGGTTTGCCGAACTCATTTTCTAAATTCTTAGCAATTTCTTCTTTTATATAATTTCGGACTGTTGGATAGGATAGCACCATTCGGTTGTCACAATATATAGGTGACTTCCATCCTGAGGCCCATGTAAAGGGGTCTCTAGGATTTAATTTGATTGCATTTATCTGAAGTAAAACTTCAGCAGTTTTTTTGGCAGTACTTTTGTTGAAAATCATGTGTCAAAATTACTAAAAAATACTACTTTTACTTTCTATTAATCTGTTTTTAATTAACAATGTATAAAATATTTGTTGGCAATAAACCAATAATCTTAACAACGAAGGTAGAGACAGAGACAAACTTCAAGAATTTCTTGATTGATTCTGTAGATATTAACAAAGTACTTTCTAAACTTAAGAAAGATAAATACGATTCGGTGCACCTTATTGGTTCTGACAAAGAGATGCTTTTGAAATTTTTTTTATCTCTCTTACCAAATGTGATTGCTGGAGGAGGAAAGGTTTATAATAACAAAAATGAAATATTATTTATTTTTAGAAATGGAAAGTGGGACCTCCCCAAAGGTAAGACAGAGCCAAAAGAAACAATCAATCAAACAGCGCTTCGCGAGGTTGAAGAAGAAACGGGTATTTCTGGCCTTTCTATTACAAAACCTTTAGAAATCACCTATCACATCTTCAAGCGAATGGATCAATACTATATTAAAGTGACCTATTGGTTTAAAATGTATTCCGATTATGAAGGCGTATTAATTCCTCAAGAAAAAGAGGGTATTACAGATGTAAAATGGATTCCAGAAAATAAACTGACAAAAGTACTTAATAACTCTTATGCCAATATTAAATTACTCATATAGGATATTTGTTTGTGTTATTTCCATAAAAAACTTTAAATAATGCTCTTTTACTGTTGCTATCCTTTTCAATAAGTTTATTTTTGCCGTGCAAAAAACTGAAATAAATGATGGAGTTTATAAGTAAACGATCAAGTAATGTAAAAAATGATGTATTAAGTGGCCTCACCGTTGCTTTAGCCCTTGTTCCAGAGGCAGTCGCATTTGCTTTTGTCGCAGGTGTTGACCCTTTAGTTGGTCTATATGCCGCTTTTATGATTGGACTAATTACATCTATTTTTGGGGGTCGTCCGGGAATGATTAGTGGAGCTACCGGAGCGCTAGCTGTTGTTATGGTAAGTCTTGTAGCTAGAGGCAATGCAATGGGTGTTGAAGGGGATGAGTTAGGTCTTTACTATTTGTTTATGACGGTCATTTTGATGGGTGTTATTCAAGTTTTAGCAGGTGTGTTTAAACTTGGTAAATTTGTTCGTTTAATTCCACATCCTGTAATGATGGGCTTTGTTAATGGTTTGGCAATTGTTATTTTCTTATCTCAGTTAAGTATGTTTATGACATCCGAAAACGGGGAAATGGTTTGGATGCAAGGTGCTTCTTTATTTACGATGGTTGCACTTGTAGCCTTAACAATGTTTATTATGTTTGGTTTGCCACAAATCACCAAAAAACTTCCAGAAGCATTGGTTGCTATTTTGGTTGTTTCTGCGATAGTTATTTTTGGAAATTTAGACGTTGCGACAGTAGGAAGTTTTATTAGAGATGGCGGAGGTCAAGGACTTCAAGGTGGTTTACCACTTCCTCAGTGGGAAATTTTTGATAAGATTCCAATGAATTTGGCAACACTTAAATTTATTGGGCCTTATGCTTTGATTCTTGCTGCTATTGGATTAATAGAGTCGTTAATGACACTTAATTTAATAGATGAGCTTACTGAATCTCGTGGAAATTCTAACAGAGAGTGTATTGCGCAAGGGGGCGCAAATATAATTACTGGCTTGTTTGGTGGTATGGGAGGTTGTGCGATGATAGGACAGTCTATTATCAATATCAAAGGAGGCGGTAGAGGTCGTTTGTCAGGGATTGTAGCTGCACTTGCACTATTAGCATTTATTTTATTTGCTTCTGGGCTCATAGAACAAGTGCCAATTGCAGCTCTTGTAGGGGTGATGTTTATGGTTGTCTTTGGCACCTTTGCGTGGTCAAGTTTCAGAATAATAAATAAAATCCCAAGAACCGATGTATTTGTTTTGATATTAGTATCCTCCATGACCGTGTTTTTTGATTTAGCAATTGCGGTAATATCTGGGGTTATTGTTAGTGCACTTGTGTTTTCCTGGGAGAATGCAAAGCGAATTCGTGCACGCAAACGCACCAAGGAAGATGGTACTAAAGTTTACGAAATATGGGGTCCACTGTTTTTTGGAAGTATTACAGCCTTTAACGATAAGTTTGATGTTAAAAACGATCCTAAGTCAGTAGAAATTGATTTCATTGAATCACGCATAAGCGATCATTCAGCTATAGAAGCAATTTTTAACCTTGTAACAAAATATAAGCAGGAGGATAAAAAAATTCATTTGAAACACCTAAGCGAAGACTGTAAAATTTTATTACATAAATCAAGTCCAATTTTTAAAGAAGTTATACTAGACGCAATTGATGATCCTCGTTATCATTTAGCCGAAAATCCAGAAGCATTCTCAAAAGGGCTAGTAGACTATAAATTGTAAGTTTTACACACGAACTGAATTCGGAACCAATTTTTTATAGTCACCTTCGTAGCGAATAATCTCTCTCACAATTGACGACGAGATAAAAGAAGTTTGAGAAGATGTCAATAGAAAGACAGTTTCCAATGTAGATAAATGTCTATTGGTATGAGCAATAGCTTTTTCAAATTCAAAATCTGCAGGATTCCGTAGGCCCCTCATGATAAAATCAACCTCTATTTCTTTACAGAAATCAATAGTCAAGCCACTATAATTCATGACTCTTACTTTTGGGTTGTCTTTAAATGCACTCTCAATAAACGCTACGCGTTCATCAATTGAAAACATATAATCTTTTGAAGAGTTTTCGCCAATCGCTATGATGATTTCATCAAATAAGGTTGCTCCTCTATTGATGATGTCTACATGCCCGAGCGTTATAGGGTCAAAGGATCCTGGAAAAATTGCTTTTTTCATACTGTAAAGTTAATGATTTTTCTGAAGTGCCTCTTCAATCGCGTTATGAAACAAGTCTGACAATGAGATTCCGGCTTTTAAAGCTTGTTTCGGTAAGATACTTTCTTTAGTGAAACCGGGGATTGTATTAACCTCTAATAGGTGTGGTTTACCATCTTTGAAAATAAATTCACTTCTAGAAAATCCGTCTAATTTCAAAATTTCATAAATATTTTTAGCAACCTCTCTTACTTCAGAGGCTTGTATTTCACTTATGCGTGCGGGTGTGATTTCTTGGGATTTTCCTAAATATTTTGCTTCGTAATCAAAAAAGTCATTGTTTGTAACAATTTCTGTTATGGGAAGGACAGTCACCTCTCCTTTGTAGCGGATGACCCCTACAGAAACTTCGGTACCATCTAAGAACGATTCTATAATAAGTTCATCATCTTCTTTAAACGCTGTTTCAATAGCTTTTGGAAGCTCGTCTTTTAAATAAACTTTAGTAATTCCAAAACTACTACCAGCTTTATTGGCTTTTACAAAACACGGAAAACCAACAGCCGCTTCAATTGCTGCAGAGTCTATAGAATCTCCAGCATTTAAAAAATAAGCATCTGCACTGATGATGCCATATGGCTTTAGAGTGCTTAGGCAGTCTCGTTTATTAAAAGTAAGTGCTGCTTGGTACATATTACATCCTGTATGAGGAAGTGATAATAATTCGAAATAGGCCTGCATCGTTCCGTCTTCTCCTGGAGCGCCGTGAATCGCATTAAAAACACAGTCAAATCTAATCTTAGTTCCTTCTAAGTTAACAGTGAAATCTGATTTATCCACAGAAAATTCTTTTAAGTCTTTGTTTACATAGACCCATTTATCTTTAAAAATATGGATGCAATAGGAGTTATAAAGTTCAGCGGGTAAACTTTCGTGCACAACGCTTCCGCTTTTTAAAGAAATTAGATATTCACTAGAATATCCGCCCATTATAATTGCTATATTTTTTTTCATGTGCACTATTATAAAGTAAAAATATTACTTTTAAATTAAATCAAATTCATTTCGATCTAAATATATTTACTATAAACTAAATAAGCTAAAGATTTTAATGACAGAATTATTTGTTTAGCTTTGTTACTTTATAGCAAACACCCATGAATTTCATTAAATTCTTATTTAGTAAATCCTTTGTTAAGCAATTAATTTATGCGTTAATTGTCCTTGTTTTCTTTGTTTTTTTATCCTTAAAGTGGCTTAAATCATATACCAACCACGGCTCATTTGTATCTGTGCCTAGTCTGACGGGGAAATCCTATCAACTCGCTCAGACACTTCTTCAAGAAAATAATCTTAGAAGCGAAGTTCAAGATTCTTCAAATTACAATCCTAGATATCCAAAAGGGGCAGTTATAGAGCAAGATCCTTTGGGAGGAAGTCAGGTGAAGCAAGATCGAAAAATATATTTAATTCTTAATCCTTCAGGCTATCGTTCTTTTGCGGTTCCTGACGTGATTAGACGCACCTTCCGTCAAACGAAACCAACCTTACAAGCCCTGGGTTTTCAAATTGGTTTGTTGACTTATAAAGATGACTTAGGTAAGGATGAAGTTTTAGAAATACGGTATAAAGGCCAAATCATTGAAGCAGGTACGATGCTTCCAAAAACTTCGAAAATAGACCTTGTTTTGGGGAACGGTATTCGAAAGTAACAACTAACAATGGAACAATCAAACGATTTTTTAGACACTGCTAGTGAGCTGCATGAACACCATGCTTTTACAGTAGAAAAGGGGCAGCAGCCGTTGAGAATAGACAAGTATCTCATGAATTTTGTTGAAAATGCAACACGGAATAAAATACAAGCAGCTGCCAAAGAGGGTAGTATTTTGGTTAATGATCTCGCTGTGAAGTCAAATTATAAGGTCAAACCTTTTGATCAGATTCGAGTTTTATTTGAGTACCCACCCTATGAAAATTTATTAGTTCCCGAAGATATTCCAATTGATATTGTTTACGAAGATGATGACCTATTGGTAGTGAATAAAGCACCTGGAATGGTGGTTCACCCTGGGCATGGAAACTACTCAGGAACTCTGATTAATGCACTTACATTTCATTTCGAAAACTTACCTAACAATAGTAGTAACCGGCCTGGTTTAGTTCATAGAATAGATAAAGATACGAGTGGGTTGTTAGTAGTTGCCAAAACAGAACTCGCAATGGCTCATTTGTCAGCTCAATTTAAAGCCAAAACTAGTGATCGCGAATACGTAGCTCTGGTGTGGGGGAATATGGATTTAGATGAAGGTACCATTGAAGGTAATATAGGTCGTCACCCCAAAAACAGATTACAAAACACAGTCTATCTAGATGCTGAGGCTGACAAAGGAAAGCCTGCAGTCACACATTATAAAGTGCTTCAGCGACTGGGCTATGTTACCCTTGTTACATGCCGTTTAGAAACCGGTCGTACTCATCAAATACGCGTACACATGAAACACATTGGGCATACCCTTTTTAACGATGAACGTTATGGAGGAGAACGTATTCTAAAAGGAACCACTTTCACGAAATATAAGCAGTTTGTAGATAACTGTTTTAAAACCTTACCGCGTCAAGCATTGCATGCCAAAACCTTAGGTTTTGTACATCCCATAACTAAAGAAAAAATGTCTTTTACAACAGAAGTACCAAAAGACATGCAAACTTGTATTGAGAAATGGCAAACCTATTCTAATCATTTAGTGCAAGACTAAACTTTTAAGCTGATTGTTTTGACTGTTCAAGCTTACTTGTTAACTTTGAGTTGTAATTATATTCTATGAAACTAGTTATCTCCCCTTCAAAATCATTAAACTATGAGAGCGAATTACCATCCTCTTTTAGCACAGAAAGTTATTTTTTGAGCGAAGCTAAGCAGTTAAATGATTTATTAAAAAAGAAATCTGCTAAAGATCTTTCTGATCTCATGCATATTTCTCCTAATTTGGGTCAACTCAATTATGAGCGCAACCAGACTTGGAGTCTTCTTTTTAATTCAAAAAATTCTCGGCCTGCAATTTATGCCTTTAGTGGCGATGTGTATCGTGGCTTAGATGCTTATACGATACAAGAATCAAAACTAGATGCTCTCCAAAATACAGTTCGTATTTTATCAGGTCTATACGGTCTATTGAAACCTATGGATTTACTGCAGCCCTATCGTCTAGAAATGGGCACTAAGCTCCCTGTAGGTGCTTCTAAAAACTTATATGAGTTTTGGCGCCAAAAGGTTACCTCAGCTATAAATGATGATTTAAAAGAAGGGGAGTTGTTTGTCAACTTAGCGAGTCAGGAGTATTTCAAAGCGATCGATGTCAAGTCTCTAAAAGTGCCGGTTATTCACGTCGATTTTAAGGAATTTAAAAATGATCAATATAAAACTATCGCTATTTTTGCAAAATTAGCACGGGGTCATATGGCCCGTTTTATTATTGAAAAGGGAGTCGAAACAATTGAAGGCTTGAAAACCTTTGCGGTTGAAGGGTATGGGTATGACACTAATCTGTCAACGGACACTAAATTGGTGTTTACTCGTTAAATTAGTTAAAATAAGACGTACCTTTGTGCCAAAGTTCAGAATGACCTATCGTATTGTATACTGTCATTCTCAAAACATAAAGTATGACATTTCAATCCTTAGGACTTATAGAAGCCCTACTCAAAGCAGTCCGTTTACAGGGCTACGAAACCCCTTCCCCTATACAACAAAAAGCAATTCCTCCAATCTTAGAGGGCTTGGATGTATTAGCTTCTGCTCAAACAGGGACTGGTAAAACAGCAGGATTTACTCTGCCAATGTTGCAAATATTATCTAAAAACCCAGTACCACATCGCCGACCAGTACGTGCATTAGTTTTGACGCCAACTAGAGAGTTAGCGGATCAAGTGTATACGAATGTGAAGCACTATAGTAAGTTTTTAGACCTTCGTGCTGCCGTTATATTTGGTGGTGTGAATCAGAATCCGCAAATTAAACATCTCCGAAATGGAGTTGATATACTAGTAGCAACCCCAGGCCGTTTGATAGATTTAGAAAACCAAGGTCATCTGTCTTTGTCTAAAGTAGAAATTTTTGTGCTCGATGAAGCCGATCGTATGTTAGACATGGGATTTAAACGTGACATCGATAAAATTAGGTCATTGATTCCTTCCAAACGTCAAAACTTAATGTTTTCGGCTACGTTTTCTAGAGAAATAAAAAGCTTAGCGCAAACTATTTTACAACGTCCTACTCTTGTAGAGGCGACTCCGGAAAACACGACTGTTGAAGCGATTGCTCAACAAATATATCGGGTGGCTAAAGAGAAAAAGACGAATCTTCTAATAAAACTAATTCAAGACGGAAATTGGCAACAAGTACTTGTGTTTACACGCACAAAACACGGCGCTAACAACCTTTGTAAAAAGCTAGAAAGTGCGCGTATTTCCTCGATGGCTATTCACGGTAACAAAAGTCAAGGCGCTCGGACACGTGCATTGGCAGGTTTCAAAAACCATGAGATTCGAGTTTTGGTAGCAACTGATATTGCCGCTCGTGGATTAGATATCCCATTATTACCTCATGTGGTCAATTATGAACTACCAAATATTCCTGAAGATTATGTACACCGTATTGGTCGAACAGGTAGAGCAGGCGCTAATGGAGTTGCTCTCTCATTAGTTTGTGCAGAAGAAACATCTTATTTGGCTTCTATAGAGAAGTTGACTAAGCAGCGTTTTAAGAAAGAAATCATTGAAGGTTTTGAGCCGGATCCTAATGCATCTACTGTACCTCCGAAACAAGGGGGTGGTCGTCAACAACGAGGCGGGTCGCGTCCAAGTAACAATCGATCAGGTTCTGCGAGTGGTGGTAACCGTTCGAATCATAACCGTCGACGTTAATTGTTATGGATTCTCAACCAAATAACCCTTTACATGGCGTAAAACTTGAACAAATTCTCGTTGCTCTTGAAGCGCATTATGGTTGGGAGGTGATGGGTCAAAAAATAAATATACGTTGTTTTACTGATGGACCAACCTTAAAGTCTAGTCTTAAATTTTTGAGACGGACTCCATGGGCGCGTACCAAAGTTGAAAATCTTTATTTGAGATGGCTCAAGTCGCAAAAAATTTAAGCGAATCTTAGAGTTTTAGTTTAATTGTTTTTTTGAATATTTGGTATATGGATGTAAATATCAGTTGTGTAGAGGCTGTAAAAATATACTTAGATTTTATGGTCGCCTAGTTTAAGTAATTAAATTTATTAATGGGTCCAAAAATGGCCAGAAGAATACGTCTTTGCGTTTCCACTTATTAGGACTCTACTTTTTTTATTTTCACATTGAAAGTAGCCCATCCTTTCTGAAAGTTGGATGGCGCTCAGTTTATCTTTTTTCAACTCTGAAGCCCAAAATGGTATTAATGAGCATTGTGCTGATCCGGTTGCCGGGTCTTCTAAAATGGATGCCTGTGGGGTGAAAAATCGATATACATAATCATATTGATGGCCTTCGGAAGTTACAATTACCCCCCCCGTTCCTAGGTTTATCTGGTCAAAAATTTGACGGTCAATTTTTAGGTTCCGAATATCAGCTTCAGAATCGTAAACCAAAACATAATCTCTTGATTTATAGATTCTTTTGGGGGGGATGTTCAAGGCGTTTTTAATGGCATCAGGGAGCTTTGAAATGTTAGGCATACGTGAGGGAAAATTAAGCTGGTACAAGCCTTCATTAAACTCAACAGTCAAATCACCACTCATTGTTTCAAAAATAATGGTGTCTTTTGGGTAGTTTAAAATTGTTTTTAAACAATGTGCCGTTGCCAGCGTTGCGTGTCCACATAAATCCATCTCAATCTCTGGAGTAAACCACCTCAAGTGAATTGTATCGTCATTATTGACAAAAAAGGCTGTTTCAGCAACTGCATTTTCTTTAGTAATTTTTAGCAGAATATCATCTGGTAACCAATGAGGCAGGGGAACAACACAAGCTGGATTCCCACCGAATAATTGGTCGGTAAAAGTATCGATTTGATAAATATCTAGTTTCATTTGTATTAAATTATTTTCTATGCGCTTTATGGTTAAATTAAATTTTCTTCAGTACATTTTTTCCTGTCATAGCCATGGTTGTTAATACGCCAGAGAACAGCGCCCCTCCAACGCCTGCTGTGACAATATCTTGTCCTGTTAAATAAAAGTTTTTTATTGGTGTTCTGGGTTTTAGAAATGGCTGTCTAAATCTTGATGGGCTGTGATCTAATCCATAGATCTCCCCCTTTTCATAATTTATAAAGTGTTCTGTAGTTAAAGGGGATGATAATTCGTAACAATTTATTTTTCCTTTTACTTGTGGTAATTGCTTAAAAACCTCTTTTAGTAACCGTTGTGCGATTTCTTCTTTTTTAGTTTCATAGTCAGCACCTCTTTTTTTCCAAGGGGTGTCTTTCCAAGCTTCAAAAGTTTCATAGGGAATTAAGGTAATCACATCAATCGTACTTTTTCCAGGATACCGATTGGACCAATCTGGGTCTTTGGCAGAAGGAAACGACAGATATACCAATGGGAATGGCTGAGATGTATCCTTTAAGTAGTTGTGAACGCAGTTGTCATGGTCTCCTTTTTCTGGATACACCCAATAATTACATTTTGGAATGCCAAGTTCTTCTGGACTTCCATCTAGTCCAATATACAAACTGGCGTGTGAAACAGATCTATTTACTTTTTGTAACTGTTTTTTAATAGCGTATTTCTCTACTTCTTTTTGAGGGATGAGTTTGTTGTAAGTCGTCATTATACCTGCATTACTAACAATATTTTTGGCATATAACTGGTTGCCATCCATCATGCGAACTCCAACAGCCGTATTATTTTCAATGATTACATTTTCTACATCTGCACTTACTAAAATAGTACCACCAGCGGCTGTTATAATAGGATCTATTGTTTTTACTATTTGTGAAGACCCTCCAACAGGAAAACTACCGCCATCAAAATAATGCCGTACTA
>JABAZC010000086.1 GCA_018608625.1 Flavobacteriaceae bacterium
AGGTATTGGCGATGCTTGTAACTATGTGCCTGATACCTACCAAGTTGAGTTTTATCGAATGTCTTTATGCACAAGTAATCCTGATGTTGCAGGTGAAGCACAACCCGATTTATCTTCATGTGTTGATATGTTGGCTGAGACAGGTGCAACGACGCAAGTTAATATTGTAGGGACTACTGAAACTTCATTGGATGTTCCAGATTTTACTATTCCAGCGGGAACCTACCCATATATGGTAGCAAGGCTTTCAGCAAGACTTGGCATTAAACATGCTTTTGAGGCAACCACGCCAGTTGCATGGGCTAATGGTTCCGTTCAAGACCCTGGCACATATTGCTGGACTGTAAATAATGTCTTAACAGGCATAGACAATGCAAACGGTCAGTCTACTCCATTCGGAACAACCGTGGATGCAGGAAGTGCTGATCAATCTAACATGCAGTGTTCAAACACATCAACCGATGTAAGTAATGCTGAATTTTCTTACGAAGTCGTCTACGTTAATGATGACTCTGGTTGTGGTAGTTTTGATTCCAGTGATGGAGACCGAGCAGATGGAGGAAATGTAGGCAATGGGGCAGCTATTAGCCGAATGATGCAAAGTGCCACGACCTCAGCGACATCATGTGCAAATACCAATAGTATTCTATGGACTATCGCTTTAACAACTCCGCTCGTTGTTACGGAAACTTCAAACTTTGTTATGAATTTTAGAACGACGGATGCAGTTTCAATCGACTTCAATGGAGGTGCCTCAGTTAACCCATTGATAGTAAAGGTGGGTGCAGACCCCATTCAAGCATACCTAACTGTAAATTAATAAACTCAGTCATAGTTTTTTCTCTGCTTCGCGTAAGCACAATTTTCACAACTGACATGGCTTTCAGGAAGCTTGTCTGAATTCAAACAATCAATCATATTATTCACTTCACGATCAATCCATGAAAAATCATGCTCGTAAGGGATGAGTGTTTCAGAAAACTTCATTTCTCCATAAAATCCTTCAGCCTGCCTGTCTGCATTGACGACTAGAAAGTAAGAGATTTTTCCTGTTTTAAAACCCATCAAGTTAAGTAAGTAATTATAAAAATCCATCTGAATTTTATAGCCCTCATGGTAAGGAGAACTTAAATAAGAGTTTGGGTTGACCTCATAATTACTGGCTTGAGATTTGTAATCCACAACAATCAGCTCTTCTGATTGGGTATCAAACCATATGTCATCCACACCCCCTGAGAGGATGATGTTAGAGTCATCGTATCTCGCCATCAAACCCTTTCTTAATGAGTCTCGCCAATCATCCATGGCTTCATGCTTGAAAGGCACCACATGGTCTAAGCCGTATTTGGCAAAGAGACGGTGAGGAATTTGCTGCTCACGGCAAATATCAAATTCTTTTTTTAATAAAAGATCCGTTGTTTCATTTAATGTCCAGCCTGGCATACCGGGCTCAGCTAAACCAATCACTCTGTCGAGATAAAAACATCGAGGACAAGTGATGAAGGTACTAAATTTACCTCGACTAATTTTGAAGTCATCTAATTGTCCGGGGGTATAAATTGAAGAGGCTCTACTTCGTATTCCCTTTGCCTCAACTAATTCTAGTTTGCTGTTTCTTTTTAAGCTGACCATGTGTGTAAAAAACTCCCATTTATTAACTATTATTTGCTTCTATCAATCTTATCAATAAAAGATATAAATTTGTTAAAACTGAACTTTTAAAATGATTGCTTTGTCACATTAATCTACTGATAGGGTAAGACGTAAACCTCCTGTTGATTAAACAACGCTCCTATCAGTACTTGTGTTAAATTAATTTTTTTATTAGGCGAGATATGAGTTTTAAAAATCCAATCCGTCCCTCTGAGATCACCCCTGAACATATTTATAACGATAGAAGAAAATTTCTTAAATCAATTGCTATCGGTCTGGGCGCCACTGCATTATCCTCCATGGCCTTTGCTAAAGTTCGATCCTTAGATAATATTGTTGATAGTGACCTATCTATTGGTGATAAAAAAACTTCTTTTAAGGACATCACGACTTATAACAACTACTATGAGTTTGGGACTAAGAAAACTGACCCGAGTGAGTATGCAGATAAATTAACCACTGACCCATGGTCGGTTAGTATTGACGGCGCTGTTAAAAAAAATAAAGTGCTATCCATAGATGAAATTATCAAACTCAGCTCCCTTGAAGAAAGAATATATCGTCTCCGTTGTGTTGAAGGCTGGTCGATGGTTATCCCTTGGGTTGGCATTCCATTAAGGTCATTGCTTAAACATGTCTCTCCCACCAATAACGCAAAATTTGTTAAGTTCACGACACTAAATAGACCCAGTGAGATGATAGGACAGCGATACAAAGTATTAGACTGGCCCTATGTGGAAGGCTTGAGAATGGATGAGGCCATGCACCCGCTCACAATCTTAGCCGTTGGACTCTATGGAAAAGTGTTACCCAATCAAAATGGTGCGCCTATTAGATTGGTTGTGCCATGGAAGTATGGCTTCAAGAGCACCAAAGCAATTACCAAAATTTCATTAGTTGAAAAAATGCCTGAAACAAGTTGGATGAAAGCAGGACCATCAGAGTATGGTTTTTATGCAAACGTAAACCCTAAAGTGGATCACCCCAGGTGGACGCAGGCAACAGAAAGAGAAATTGGTAAAGGCTTATTCGCCCCTAGGGTCAAGACTAAAATGTTCAACGGCTATGAAAAAGAAGTGGGTTACATGTACAAAAATATGGATCTAAAAAAATATTTTTAAATGACAAAATCACTTCGCCCTCCCCTGAAACCAATTATTTTTCTAGTCTGTCTTTGGCCACTATTTTCTATTGGCTACACTATTTACAATGATAATTTAGGAGCAAATCCAATTGAATATATCGAGAAACATTTTGGGCTTTGGGCGCTGATTTTTTTATGCCTCACACTCAGCCTGACGCCTTTAAAACGACTTACTCAATTTGGTCAATGGATCTTATACCGTCGCATGTTAGGCTTATTTGTCTTTTTTTACGCGAGCGTTCATTTGCTTATTTATTTAGGGTTAGACTATCAATTTGCATGGACAGACATACAGGACGATATCTTGAAACATAAGTATGTACTCGTCGGTTTTCTTGCTTGGTTGTTGCTTATCCCACTGGCTTTCACTTCAACAAATACCATGATAAAGAAATTAAAAAAGCGTTGGAAATCTCTACATCAACTCATTTATTTGGTTGCCGTCTTGGCCATATTACATTTTTTCTGGTTGGTAAAAAAAGACCTAACTGAGCCAATTATCTATGGATCAATATTGGCTACCCTATTGCTAATCCGTGTTTATTATTTCGCAAAAAATAAACAATCAAAGAACAAAAAAAATAATGAAAATTAAACAAGTTTTATTTGATGGCAAGTGTGGTCTTTGTAATAAAGAAATACTTTATTATCAATCAATCGCGCCTAAAGGAAAGTTTGAGTGGGTCGATATCACCTTGCCTGAAAATTTAGCCCGCTATCCTGAAATTACTTTACGTGATGCGCTGATGAGTCTTCATGTGGTGGAAGGAAAAACTATAAAATCAGGCGTAGATGCATTCATTTCGATCTGGTCTGAGTTGCGTTACTTTAGATTGCTCAGCTTGTTTGTCAGGCTCCCCATTATTTATCAAGTCGCTGTTGTTTTTTATAAGCTCTTTGCATACTATCGCTTCAAAAATTTAGCCCACTGTCAGTTGGTGGATAAAAAAAATAAATAAAGTAGTTAAATTTTTTTTGGAACTAATTAGTCACATATCAGACGAATTGTCTTTTAAATAAAGGTAAATTTATAAACATGAAAAAATCAATTTTAATGCTATCAGTTCTTTTTGCCATATCAGCAAAAGCAGACCACCACAAGCAGGTCAACGTTGAATTAAGTGACGTGGACAAATGTTATTCCAAGGTAGTAGATAAGTACCCAGGTCATGTAGTTTCAATGGAATCTGAAATTGAAGATGGGCGTCTTATTTACGAATTTGATGTAAAAACAAAAGATGGCAGAGAGGTCGAAGTTGAGTGTGATGCACGCAAACATACCCTTCATGACGATGAGGTTGAGCTCAAAAAAGGAGATAAAAAATTTGCTGCCGCCGCTAAAATTTCTGAAAGTGAGGCTGAAAAAATAGCGCTTAAGCAATATAACGGCAAGATTGTTGACCGCGAGTATGCGATGGAAAATGGAAAACCTGTATACGAATTTGATATTTATGTTGCCAAAAAAGGTCACGAATATGAAGTTGAAGTGGATGCGGTGACGGGTGAAATCTTGG
>JABAZC010000052.1 GCA_018608625.1 Flavobacteriaceae bacterium
AAGCAGCATCAAATCCACCACCTTGCCAGTCTCCTAAGAAATCAGCTCCGATAGACACGATTGTTTGTGCTTTAGAGAAATCGTAATTTACTAACCCTCTTTTGCCATACTTATTTTGGAATGCATCTGCTGCTGCTGATTCAGATATCGCATCATAAACCACGTGGCTTACGTTTGTATATTTTTGTTTAAATTCAGAAATTAATTTAGAAGTAGATGGACTTGCAAAGGTTTGTGTTAACAACACAATCGATTTGTCTGTACCTTTTAAAGCCTCTAGTTTTTGTGAAACTTCTGCAGTAAGTTCGCCCCAGCTAATCGCTTGACCGTCTTTTTGTGGACCTACAACTCTTTGGTTATCATATAAATCTAATACAGACGCTTGAACTCTTGCATTGATTCCGCCACACGTTTTAGCTAAACTATTAGACTCCACTTTAATTGGACGCCCTTCTCTTGTCTTAATTAAAACACTTGCAAAGTCGTATCCATTGGCAATAGCAGTCGCATAATAATTAGCAACACCAGGAATAATTTGTTCAGGCTGCACCACGTAAGGAATAGATTTAATAACAGGGCCCTCACAGGCTGCTAAAGAGGCGGCAGCTGTACTAAATCCAACGTATTTTAAAAAATCACGACGTGTTGTGCTTGAATCTTCTAGGGTTTCTTTATCGCCTAGAAAATCATCTACAGGAATCTCTTGTGTAAATTCCTTTTGTTTAAGTGTCTCAACAGTAGAACTATGGTTCGGATTTAACTCCTCAACACTTTTCCAATATTTCTTGTTTAATGACATATATATAATGTTACTTGTTGATCGTTTTAATTAAATTCTAGTAATGACATTTTCCACATTCTAACCCGCCCATTTGTGCGGCAGTTAGTTGCTCAACTCCGTATTTCTTGGAGAGGGCTTCGTGAATCTTTTCATAATAGCCGTTATCTTGAACTTTTACATTTGTTTCCCTATGACAGTTAATACACCAACCCATTGTGAGAGGTGAGAACTGATACATCACTTCCATTTCCTCAACAGGTCCGTGACAAGTTTGACATTCGAGTCCAGCTACTGTAACGTGTTGTGAGTGGTTGAAATATGCAAAATCAGGAAGGTTGTGGATTCGCACCCATTTCACTGGTTTTGTTTTTCCTGTGTATTTTTGATCCACATCATCCCAGCCTACAGCATCATATAGTTTTTGGATTTCTCCGTCGTAAAACTCTTTGCTATACTCATCATTTCCAGTGCTCTCAGAAACCTCATAAATAGATTTGTGACAGTTCATACATACGTTAAGCGCAGGAATTCCTGAGTGCTTACTCACACGTGCAGATGAATGACAATATTTACAGTCGATTCCGTTATCTCCCGCATGTATTTTGTGAGAATAATGGATTGGCTGAATTGGTTGGTAGCCTTGATCTACTCCAACCTGAGAAAGATAACCATATACAAAATAAGCACTTGAAAGTAAAAAGAAGATTGCTGTGACCAACATTAAAAATTGGTTTTGAATAAACGCTTTCCAAAGTGACTTTCTTTTGACTGCTTCTGCAATCTCTACATTGTTTGCAGATGCAAAACGACGTAGGGTTTTATTTACTAAAAATAAGCCCAAAGCTAGCAACCCAAAAAGAATCGCTAAAGCACCTAAGACAATCTCCTGAGAGATACCGCCTGAACTTTCCATAGTTGCTTGACTAGTGCCGGAAACCGCAACTGCAGGAGCTGCTTTTTCTTTTGCTGTGTAGGCTAAGATATTATCAATGTCTTCATCAGAAAACTGTGGGAAAGCAGTCATTGCTGAGCCGTTGTATTCCGCATATATCTTATTGGCATAGGCGTCACCTGATTTGATCAGCGCAGAACTATTTCTAATCCACGCGTTAAGCCATACTCGGTCTAAACCTTCTGTCTCACTCAACCGCGTCTCGACATTACGAAGAGCTGGACCAGTCATTTTCTTGTCTAGCTGATGGCATGCCGCACAGTTTGCATTAAATAAAGATTTTCCTTTAACAGGATCTCCTTCTTGAGCAAAAAGTGACGTGAATATAATCGTTAAAAACAAAAGCCCTGTTGATAGTAATTTCGAGGGCGCGTAAAAGTTAAATCCTTGTTTCATAGTGTTGATAGGGGTCATTTCTAAACTTTGATACGGTTTCATCTCGCAAACAGATAGTGTTTGGGTTTGAAAATCTTGCACAAAAGTAAGATATAATGTCCGTTTTTAAAATGTTAGATATGCGTAAATTTCTAATTTATAAACGTTCTAAATAAGTATAAGCTATATTCTTTAAATTTATTCGATTACATTTGTAAAAGCAATCAAATACTATGAATAAAAATTGTTATAAATATTTCATTATAAGTGCCTTATTTACAGCACCTGTTTTAGCACAAGAGAGTGTTGTTGTGATAAATAAAAGCGCAGAAATTGATCGTGTCTTAGCGCTCAAAAAAGAAATTAATGAAGCCAAGTCTTTTATTAAAATTCAAATATGTAGCGGAAGTAGATTAGAAGCTGAAAACGCTTTATTAAGTTACAAAACTGATTTTCCAGATCTATTTGTAGAGATGAAATATGAAACACCAAACTATAAAGTTTGGGTAGGCAAGTTTAGGACAAGAATTGAAGCAGACCGAGAGCTCGTTAAAGTGAAAAAGCTTTTTCCCAACGCTTTTTTGTTTACCCCCTAGTTTGACTAAACTATAAAAAAAATGCGATTATTTCTAACCGCATTTTTTAATTATAAACTTAAATTTATTTTAGTTTCTTTTTGACTTCCACTTCTTGAAAAGCTTCCAGAACGTCCCCAACATAAATGTCGTTGTAGTTCTTTACTTGCATACCGCAGTCGTAACCTTTAGATACTTCTTTGGCATCATCTTTAAATCGTTTTAAAGAGCTTAATTCCCCCGTATACACAACGACTCCTTCTCTAATTAAACGAATTCCAGAGTTTCTGTAAATTTTACCATTGGTAACCATACACCCAGCAATCGTTCCGATTTTGGAGATTTTAAACGTTTCCCTAATTTCAGCAGACCCCGTAATTTCTTCTTTAAAAACGGGAGATAACATACCTTCCATTGCGTCTTTAAGATCATTAATAGCATCGTAGATAATAGAGTACATTCGGATATCAATTTCTTCCTTATCAGCAATTTGTCTAGCACTACCCATTGGGCGGACATTAAATCCAATAATAATCGCATCCGATGCTGTTGCAAGCAATACATCACTTTCTGTAATAGCACCAACACCCTTATGAATAATATTCACCTGAATTTCTTCTGTCGATAGCTTCTGGAATGAATCTGTCAAGGCTTCCACAGAACCATCTACATCACCTTTAAGGATGATGTTAAGCTCTTTAAAGTCGCCTAATGCAATTCGTCGACCAATTTCGTCAAGGGTAATATGACGTTGCGTTCTAACAGATTGCTCACGTTGTAATTGCGTTCGTTTAGCTGCAATTTGCTTCGCCTCACGCTCATCTTTAAAGACGTTAAATTTATCTCCTGCTTGTGGCGCACCGTCCAATCCTAAAATAGATATTGGAGTTGAAGGTAAAGCTTCAAACACGTCATTTCCACGTTCATCATGCATGGCTCTTACCTTACCGCTATTTTTTCCTGCGAGAACATAATCACCAACTTTTAGGGTTCCTGCTTGAACTAATATTGTAGACACATAACCACGTCCTTTATCTAAAAAGGCTTCAACGACCGTTCCTAAGGCTGGTTTATTAGGATTTGCTTTCAGCTCTAACAACTCAGCTTCTAACAATACTTTTTCTAGTAATTCTTTTACACCATCCCCTTTAAGTGCAGAAACGTCATGGGATTGAATTTTTCCTCCCCAGTCTTCAACTAATAAATTCATATTAGCCAACGCTTCTTTAATTTTTTCAGGGTTTGCTGCTTGTCTATCTATTTTATTAATTGCAA
>JABAZC010000076.1 GCA_018608625.1 Flavobacteriaceae bacterium
TTTATACCTATGGAGAAACTGTTCACATTTTTGTAGAAAGAAAAAACTACACAGGAGTATTTTTACCTGGTTACAAAAAATGGGAATCAGAATATAATCCTGAACCTATGGGTCTTAAATTTATAGATCATATGGTGGGTAATGTTGGTTGGAATGAAATGGATGTCTGGGTAAAATATTACGAGGATGTTATGGGCTTTGTAAATTTCTTATCTTTTGATGATAAGCAAATTACAACAGAATACTCTGCATTAATGAGTAAAGTAATGAGTAACGGTAACGGGAGAATTAAATTTCCAATTAACGAACCAGCAGAAGGAAAAAAGAAATCTCAAATTGAGGAATACTTAGACTTTTATAATGGTCCAGGAGTGCAACACATTGCTGTTGCCTCAAATGATATCATTGATACAGTAGCAAAAATGAGAGCTAAAGGGGTTGAGTTTTTAAGCACACCACCCGATGACTATTACAAATCCGTTCCAAAAAGACTTTCAGATCACAACCATGAATTAGAAGAAGATATTGAAAAATTAAAATCCCTTGGGATTATGATTGACGCTGATGAAGAAGGTTATTTATTACAAATATTTACAAAACCTGTAGAAGATAGACCCACCTTGTTTTTTGAAATCATTCAAAGAATGGGTGCAAGAGGGTTTGGAGCTGGAAATTTCAAAGCACTTTTTGAAGCAATTGAAAGAGAACAAGAAAACAGAGGAACCTTATAATTTAATGGTTGACAGTCATCATAATACAACAATAATGGAGTATAATAGCGTTACCAAAAAGCTACCAAAACATCTTCATAAATTTATAGTACAACAACCCTACAGCTCCTACACAGCTCAAAATCAAGCGGTATGGCGTTATGTGATGCGACTTAATATTCATACCTTAAATAATAAGGCTCACGATAGTTATATTCTTGGGTTGAAAAAAACAGGCATTAATGAAGAGGTCATTCCGGAAATGGATGGCATGAATCGGATTCTTAAAGACATTGGATGGGCAGCAGTAGCTGTAGATGGGTTTATTCCTCCTAATGCCTTTATGGAGTTTCAAGCTTATAATGTACTTGTCATTTCTTCAGACATCAGAACAATAGACCATATCAACTACACCCCTGCCCCAGATATTATTCATGAAGCTGCTGGGCATGCGCCAATAATTGCAAATGCCGAATATGCAGAATATTTGAGAAGACTAGGAGAAATTGGCGCTAAGGCCATAGCATCGCCCATTGATAATTATATGTATGAAGCCATTCGCTTATTGTCGATTTTAAAAGAAAATCCCAATTCTTCAGAAGCAGCAATAGAAGGTGCAGTACGGCAAGTCAATAAACTGCAAACTGAAATGGGTGAACTTTCTGAAATGGCTCAGATTAGAAACCTTCACTGGTGGACGGTTGAATACGGCTTAATAGGTACGCTTGAAAATCCTAAATTATATGGTGCAGGTCTCTTATCATCTATTGAAGAAAGTCGTTTATGCTTACAAAAAGAAGTTAGGAAATTACCCTATTCAATTGAAGCGGCTACAGTCAATTTTGACATTACTAGCACGCAACCTCAGTTGTTTGTTATTCCTAATTTTTCTAGTTTGAGCTTTGTGTTAGAAGAATTTGCCAATACCATGGCCGTTAGAACAGGGGGGTTAAAAGGAATTCAAAAGTTGATTGCTTCAAAAAAAATGGGAACAATAGAGTTAAACACAGGAATTCAGATTTCCGGAACCTTTACTACTGTTATAAATTATGGCCATACTCCTATATATTTTCAAACAAATGGCTCTACTGCTTTGGCAATTGAAGGCACTGAACTAATTGGGCATGGAATTGAACAGCACCCAAACGGCTATGGGAGTACGCTAGGAAAACTAGAAGGTATCAATACAGCAATTGAAGACATGTCCCCTAAAGACTTAGAGGTATACGGCATAATTGAAGGCAAATCTACTAGCCTTAATTTTGTAGGCGGCATTAAAGTTGAAGGAGAAATTATTACTGGTAAAAGAGATCTCCAAGGAAAAATAATACTGATCTCCTTGAAAAACTGTTTGGTAACCCATAATGAAACCGTATTATTTGACCCGAGTTGGGGGGTGTATGATATGGCGATTGGAAACCATATTGCTTCGGCGTTTGCTGGACCTGCCGATTCCAATTCATTTGAAGATATTTATAGTATATCAAAACAAAAAAAAACTCCAATTATATATTCTGACCAAGAAAAAAAGGTTCATGAGTTATATAAAACAGTTAAAACATACAGAACAAATAATACCGATGCGGTTGAAATTCTTAAGTCAATTTTCAAAGAACTCATTGATAAGCATCCCTCTGAATGGTTACTATTATTGGAATTATACGAACTTGTTTATAACAAAGATTTATCTTTAATGAATAAAATTCATGAGCAGCTTCTAATCTTGAAGCAAAACAAACACTATTCTAAGCTTATTACAGATGGCTTACATTTAATTATTAAAAAATAACATATGCACTGTTGGATTAAAGTTGATAAAAATTCAGATTTTAGTATCTATAATTTACCGTTTGGAATTTTTTCTGAAGCTGATCAAATTAAAAGAGTTGGTATAGCTATAGGAGACCATGTAATTGATCTATATGCCGTTTATGAACTCGGCGTTTTTAAAGACTTAAAATTTGATATTTCTGTTTTGAAGTCGGATTACTTAAATGATTTTATAGCTTTAGGTAAACCTATCACTGTAAAAGTTAGAGCTGATCTTCAGTCAGAATTATGCAATGAAGATTCTTTTTTAAAATCCCACCCATCGGTTTTTATTAAGCAAACTAAAGTGACCATGCATTTACCTGTTAAGGTAGGTGATTATACTGACTTTTATTCTAGTATTGAACACGCTACCAACATAGGAACCATGTTTAGAGATCCTGAAAATGCGTTGCTTCCAAATTGGAAACACTTACCAGTAGGATATCATGGACGTGCCTCTTCTATAATAGTAAGCGGACAAAATATACACAGACCAAAAGGGCAGGTTGTTATAGAACCCAACTCTCCACCTACATTCCAAGCGTCTTCACGAGTTGATTTTGAATTAGAAATGGGCTTTATTATTGGGAAAACCTCAACTTTAGGCGATTCTGTTTCTACAGAAAATGCAGATGATTATATATTTGGGAAAGTCTTGTTTAATGATTGGTCAGCTCGAGATATACAAAAATGGGAATATGTTCCCTTGGGTCCCTTTTTGGCAAAAAGTTTTGCTTCCTCAATATCTGCTTGGGTGGTGACTTTAGAAGCTTTAGAGCCCTTTAGAGTGAATGGACCAGTGCAAAACCCTTCGGTAATGCCATATTTAAGCTCTAGAGGTTCCAGAAACTACGATATTAATTTACAAGTCGCTATACAGCCTATGAATTGTAAAGAAACGACTGTAAGTCGTTCAAATTTTAAATACATGTATTGGAATATGAATCAACAACTAGCCCATCATACCGTTAATGGATGTAATTTAAATGTTGGTGACTTGATGGCTTCAGGAACAATTAGTGGGAAAGACCCAAAGGCATATGGGTCCATGCTAGAACTGTCTTGGGCCGGCTCCAAGCCTGTTGAATTAAATGAGGGTGGTTCTCGAAAATTTATTCACGATAATGACACCGTTATTATGAGAGGTTACTGTGAAAAAGGGCCGGTCCGTGTGGGGTTTGGTGCCGTTTCATCTACATTACTTAAAGCTAAATAAATACTATGTCTACAATTAAATCATTTGATCCTGAAACACTAGAAACTAGAGATTTACATAAATTACTTTTATCTGCAGTTGCTCCTAGACCAATCGCATTTGCAAGTACTATTGACTCCAAAGGAAATGTCAACCTTAGTCCATTTAGTTATTTTAATGTCTTTAGTTCTAATCCTCCAATTTTAATTTTCTCTCCCTC
>JABAZC010000007.1 GCA_018608625.1 Flavobacteriaceae bacterium
AAATTTATGCTGCAAATATAATCAAAATTAAAAGGTGTTATAAAATTAATAAGCTGCATTAAAGTCAGAAAATTAAATGTAACTTTGCACGCTTAAAACAAGGCACTTATGGCTAATGTAAAAAACATCGCAATTATTGCACACGTCGATCACGGAAAAACAACGTTGGTTGATAAAATCATGTATCACTGTCAACTTTTTCGTGAAAACCAAAACACAGGTGATTTAATTCTAGATAACAACGATTTAGAACGTGAGAGGGGAATTACGATCACAGCTAAAAATGTGTCTGTAATCTATAAAGATACTAAAATCAACATTATTGATACGCCTGGTCACGCCGATTTTGGTGGAGAGGTAGAACGTGTATTAAACATGGCTGATGGTGTATTGCTATTGGTTGATGCTTTTGAAGGTCCAATGCCTCAAACACGTTTTGTATTACAGAAAGCGATTGACCTTGGATTAAAGCCTTGTGTAGTTATTAATAAAGTAGACAAGGAAAATTGTACGCCTGACGAAGTACATGAAAAAGTATTTGATTTGATGTTTGAGCTTGGTGCTGAAGAGTGGCAATTAGATTTTCCAACCGTATATGGTTCGGCCAAGAATAATTGGATGAATCACGACTGGAAAGATGAAATAGATAACATCGAACCATTGTTAGACATGGTGATTGAGCATATTCCTTCTCCAAAAATTTCTGAAGGTAATACACAAATGTTAATTACGTCACTAGACTTCTCATCTTTTACAGGTAGAATTGCTATCGGTAGATTAACGCGTGGTAGTTTGAAAACAGGACAGCAAATTTCGCTTGTCAAGCGTGACGGAAGTATCATGAAATCGAAAATAAAAGAGCTTCACGTATTTGAAGGCTTAGGAAGAAAAAAGATTGAAGAAGTTCAAACTGGTGATATCTGTGCTATAGTAGGCCTGGAAGGGTTTGAAATTGGTGATACAGTAGCAGATCTTGAAAATCCAGAAGGTCTTAAAACGATTGCTATTGATGAGCCAACTATGAGTATGTTGTTTACAATTAATGATTCTCCTTTCTTTGGAAAGGATGGTAAGTTTGTAACCTCTAGACATATTAAGGAGCGCCTAAATAAAGAATTAGAAAAGAATTTAGCATTAAGAGTTAATGAGACTGATAGTGCTGATAAATTTATGGTATTTGGCAGAGGTGTTTTGCACCTTTCTGTATTAATTGAAACAATGCGTCGTGAGGGTTATGAGATGCAGATTGGTCAGCCACAAGTAATTATAAAGGTTATTGATGGAGTTAAATGCGAGCCTGTCGAAGAAATGACTATTGATTTACCAGAATCTGTTTCGGGAAAAGCCATTGAAATGGTAACCATGCGTAAAGGAGAAATGCTGAGTATGGAAGCAAAAGGTGAGCGAATGGTCTGTGAATTTATGATTCCTTCAAGGGGAATTATAGGGATGCGTAATCAATTACTAACAGCGACAGCTGGTGAAGCTATTATGGCCCACAGGTTTAAAGAATATCAGCCTCTTAAAGGAGGTATTCCAGAACGCCAAAATGGATCTCTTGTTTCTATGGAATTGGGTCAAGCAATTCCTTACTCTATCGATAAGTTACAAGACCGAGGTAAGTTTTTTGTCGATCCAGGTGAAAGTATTTATGAAGGTCAAGTGATTGGAGAAAATTCACGTGGCGACGATATGGCAATTAATATTACAAAAACTAAAAAGTTAAGTAACGTTCGTAGTTCCGGTGCAGATGACAAAGCAAAAATTGTTCCTGCAATTAAGTTTTCTTTAGAAGAAGCATTGGAATATATTCAAAAAGACGAGTATGTTGAAGTCACTCCGAAGTCTTTAAGGTTGCGTAAAATATATCTTACAGAAGTTGATCGTAAGCGAAACAAGATTCTATAATGAATCTCATTTTATTTATTTATATGACTGAACTAGTTGGTTATGCTGCAATGCTGTTTCTATTAGTATCTTTTTTAATGAAAGATATTCGTCACCTAAGGACTCTTAATACTTTAGCTTGTGCATTGTTTGTAGCCTATGGATTTTTATTAGATATTTCTTGGCCCATCATAATATCTAATGCAGCCATTTTTGGAATTAATTTATATTACCTCTTTTTGAAGAAAAATTAGTATTTTCACGCTATTAACTAATTAGATAATTAAATTTTTAGCAATTTAGCCTTGCGTTATTGTTATTCATTTTTTTTGAATTTTAGAGTGATATTAATATTTCTAAAAAGCTGAAGTGAAGCTACCTAAATTCATAAGTAATAATCTAATCCTTAAAATTACCTCCCTTAACTCTTTGGTAGTTGGAACTCGACTTGTTATGTCTTTGATTGTTCAAAACCTTCTAGCTCAATATACAGGCCAAGCTGGTATTGCTAAAGTAGGTCAGTTGCGTAATATCTCGTCCATGCTTATGAGTCTCTCCTCTCTAGGCACATTTAACGGGGTTGTTAAGTATGTTTCAGAGTATAAGTCCAATCAAAAGAACTTATTAAAATTATTTTCCACCTTATATGTTTTCAGCTTTGTTGCTAGTATAGTTTCATTTTGTGTTTTGTTTTTTGGAGCATCGTATTTTTCAAATAAATTATTCTTTTCAGAGTCGTATACAATTGTCTTTAAACTTATAGCTGTTTCAGTCCCTTTTATTTCGATGAATCGTATTTTTAGTGGAGTTGTAAACGGAATTTCTGACTATAAGAAGCATACTAAGATTGAATTTATTTCTCATTTTCTTGCTGCTGTTTTATTATTAATTAGTCTTTATTTTTATTCTATAAAAGGGGTGCTAGTTGCTATAGCGATGACTCCTATAATTCAGTTCACTGTATTATTATTAATCTTTGGTAAACTTTTAAAAGATTATATAGATTTTAAATCAATCTCTTTTAAAGTCCCTTTTCTAAAGCAGCTTTTAGGGTTTACAGCGATGTCTTTTGTGGCTACCGTTTTATCAAATTATATAGAAATTGACTTAAGAACACTTATTTTAGAAAAAATCAGTGAAGCCGAAGCAGGATCGTGGACGGCGATGAATTCAATTTCAAAAATTTATATGCAATTTTTAATTGCAATCTTCTCACTATATATTTTACCTAAGTATGCTACTATTAAGACATCATTTGAGTTTAGAACAGAGATAAAGAAAGTATATAAATCATTGGTTCCATTAGTTTTTGTTGGAATGGTATTAGTTTTTTTACTTAGAAATGTATTAATTGAATTTATATTTACTGAGGCTTTTTTGGGTATGTCTATTTTATTTAAGTGGCAATTGGCTGGAGATTTTGTGAGGTTTATAGCTAATGTATTGTCCTATCATTTTTTAGCAAAAAAACAGATTAATTATTTCGTGTCCACACAGTTAATTGGATTGTTTATGTATTATATTTTTAGTAGATGTTTCTTGCCTTCTTTTGGTACCGAAGGAGTGGTTATGGCGCTTTTTGTTAGTAATTTAATATATTTAGGGAGTGTGCTTTTTGTGTTAAGAAAGACAGTAATTGGAGACAATAAAACACTATAGAAAATTAAATTTTAAATAACTAGAAATGACTAATTTTAAAATTATTAGACAAATATTTTATCAATTTTTGATAATCATTTCTGTTGCTTTAGTTTTTGAGCTTATATATAAAGGATTAAAGATTTCGTCTTTTTATAATACGATTGAAAACATCCTGTTTTCTGTCCTGTTATTAAGTCCACTTTATCTAATTTCTTATCGAAAAATTCAATCAGTCTATATTTATTTTGTTTATCTATTTTTTTGTTTGTGTATCTACTTTGAAACTGTTTATTATTATCTTTTTGACACTTTTTTGAGTGCCTCTTCATTATTTGTTTCATTAGAATCAAATAGATCTGAAGCAATCGAATTCCTTAATTTCTACTTTGACTCTAAGGTTATTATCTTTTCTGTTATACTTTTTATTATTGTAGCCTTATCGGTTTATAGATTGACATCAAATCTGAATCATTTTAATAATCAGTCTAAACGAGCACTAATTAGGGTTTCTATTTGTGTAGGTATAGTTGTCGCATTTCTCAAGTTTTCGGCTCTTATAGTTTATAATCTACCGTACTTAATATTAAAATCTTCAACAGAGTATGCTTTAGAATCTAATAAATTGGGCAATTATAAGACTAATAGTACTGGTGATTTTACAAATGTTTCTCGACCCGTAATTAATGAAGATGAAGTATACGTTGTTGTTTTAGGGGAGTCTACCTCACGTGCTCATTTTGGGTTATACAATTATTATAGAGCCACCTCACCCAAACTAACATCTATTAAAGATCAGTTATCTGTCTATAATGATGTAATTAGTGCACATCCTCATTCAATTACCTCAATCACTAAATTACTGACCCTTGGAAACTATGAGAATCCAGATAAAATAGGAGATGGATCTATTGTTCAACTTGCTAATAGTGCTGGTTTTGAAACTACCTGGTTGTCAAACCAGAGACCCATTGGTGTCTATGAGAGTCTGGTTACTAAAATTGCTTTATCATCTTCAAGAACCAATTTTTTAACTACTATACAGGGTGTTCATAATAAAGTAATGGATGGTGCACTCTTACCCGAATTAGAAACTATTCTGGCTAATAATTCGTCTTCAAAAAAGCTTATTATTATTCACTTAATGGGAACTCACGTTAATTATGTAAATAGATACCCTGAAGATTTTAATACATTCACTGATACTCCCTTGAGTAACTACAAGTCTAATAAGATTTTTAAGACAATTAATCATTATGATAATGCGGTGCTTTATACAGATTATGTGGTCTCTCAAATCATTCAAAAAATTAAAACTCTTAATAAGAAGAGTTTCGTTTTATACTTCTCCGATCATGGAGAAGAATTGTTTAAAGACTATAATATGGCAGGTCACAATGAAGACATCTCAACTAAAGATATGTATGATGTTCCATTTTTATTGTGGCAATCTGAAAATTTCAAGGAACATATGCAGCTCGAATCAGTGGTTGACAGGCCATATATGCTTGATGACCTGTTTCACAGCTTAGCTGATTTACTAGAGATTTCAGCCCAAGAAGTTGATTTGGAGAGAAGTATTTTTAGTTCGAAATTTAAAAAGCGAAAAAGGATTATTTTAAAGAACTCTGAATACGATACCTATTTTAATTTAGATTAAATTTGAAATAACCATTAATCTATTAACTTCCATTAAATTATATTTTGAGTAATACAAAAAAAGCTAAAATAAAGATATGTATTGTAACCTCTTCATTAGGTAAAGGAGGGGGGCAAAAATCTTCTGCAGTACTATCAATTTTATTAGACAGCTTAGGCTATGATGTTCATATCGTGAGCATTCTTGATACTATAGATTATGCGTACAAGGGAACCTTATTAAATTTAGGCATTTTAAAAAAAGAAAACGATTCTTTTTTCGGAAAAATAAAAAGATTCTATGTTTTTTTTTATTTTATAAGAACACAGAATTTCGATTTTATAATAGACAGTCGTTCTAGACCAAGTATAATCAAACAATTTTTAATTAATAAACTTATCTACGTAAATCAAAAAGTAATTTTTATTGTTCATAGCTTTTTTCTAGAAAATTACATCCCTAATAACAAGTGTGTAGCCCAGTATTTATACAGAAAAGCTTTTAAATTTGTAACAGTATCTCATGCTATAAAGTTTAAATTACTTTCTAGGTACCACTTTGACAATGTGCATGTTGTTCATAATGCAGTAAATGAAGTTCACACTAAACCTGAGATAGATTTGTTAGTCCCTAAGGACGATTATATTTTATTTTTTGGCAGGATAGAAGATTCTATAAAGAATTTGACTTTATTAATTGAAAGCTATAAGCTTTCAGTTTTAAGGGATAAAAACATTAAACTTGTCATCCTAGGGGAAGGTAGTGATAAGCTAAAGTTAAAACAGAAAGTTCAAGCTATGGATATAAATAAACACGTTTTGTTTTTGCCGTATACTAAGAATCCTTATTCAGTGGTCTCTAAAGCGATGTTTACGATACTTACAAGTAAATACGAAGGGTTTCCTACAATGTTAATTGAAAGCTTATTTCATGGAACTCCTGTGATTTCTGTTGACTGTCAATCTGGTCCTTCTGAAATTATAATAGAGGCTCAAAACGGATTATTGGTACCAAACAATAACCCCTACTTATTGTCCGAGGCTATGAATCGTTTTGTGACTGATAATAACCTCTATTTGTTTTGTAAAAATAACGCCAAAAAGAGTGTTGAAAAGTTTAATAAAGAACATATTTCAAAAGATTGGAAGCAAATTATTGAAAGTATTTAACTTTTGATAATTGTCCTTATTTGAAGGGAGATAGGTATATATTATATCGTAATAATATATTTTGTAGACCCTTCAAGATTACTATAATTTCAGAAGGTGAGTTGAGTATCAAACGTTGCTTGAAATTAAGGTTTAAAGGGTTTATTTCCTTTTTAAGTCTTCTGTAATTACTATAATCGTTAGCTACCTTTCTTTCAATAGCTACCGAAAACCGATTTAAATCCATATATTTTTTGAAAGAATTAGTAGGTTGAACTACAGCTTTAAATTTATCAAAAAGTTTTAATCGGTCAATTCTATTCACTGAATAGGATAAATGGTATTTGGGCGCTAAAATAATTTTATTTGAACTTGCCGATGAAGAAAAGGCAATGGACTCTTTAAGTGCTATTCGAACCCATAAATCAGTATCCTGTCCAGAGCGCATTTCTTCGTCAAACATTCCAATTTTAGTGAATGTTTTCTTGGGTACTAAAACTGCTGACGACCAAGCTATACTATCATAAATTGAGGCAGAAAAATAATCATTGATAATCCCAAAATGATTCGCTGAAACCCCATTATATTTTGGTTTTATTTTTCGCCCATTGAAATATTTTTTATAGTATGCTGTGGCGTACAATCCGCAACCTGGAAAGCTTGTGTATAATTTATAAAGGTTTTCCAAATGATTTGTTTCCCATAAATCATCCCCATCGATTAGAGCGATTAAATCTGAATTAGATTTGGATATCCCAAAGTTTCTAGCATGAGAAACACCATTATTTGAATTTGAAAAAATACTGATCCGATGATCATTAATATCATTTATTATGGACGCACTATTGTCAGTTGAGCCATCATCGACAATAATAACTTCATAGTCTTGAATCGATTGACTAAATACGCTTTTCAACGTTTCTTTAATGAAGCGTTCTTTGTTATATAGCGGAATTACGATTGAAATTAAAGGCATTAATTTATTTCTTACAAAAGTGATATAATTTATAGAAGTCCAATGCAATTAATGGGGGTTTATAGTTAATTAACATCCATGACATTAAAGGGTTAAATAGTCTTCCTTTTAGCTCTAGTACTTTAGTCAAATGTAGTTTTTCTATCAATTTATAAGCCCATACTAATTTACTTTGTTTTGAGCTAATTAAATTCTCGTCATATAAATATCTTATTGTTCGTGAAGCCTCTTTAGATTTCAACAGAAAGCATTGGTTGTCCTCAATTCCCATATGGTTTGTGTAATTATCCAGGTGTTTAAAAGGGATGTTTTTGGATTCTAGTTCCCAGCTAAATGCCAAGTCAAGTCCGTAACGATTTTCAAGTGATGGATTTGTCAGTTCAAAAGTTTCTCGACGGATTAACATATTTCCAGAGTAGATGTTCCTGTAGGGTTTAATTTCACGATCCAAAGCAGACTTAAACTCTCTTTTAATTCCATATCTAAATCGTAACCGATCCTTTTTAAGATATTGGTGTGAATAGGAATAACCTCCAAAGAATGCTTTTATTTCTGTATTTTTTTCTAAAGCATTTATATATTTTCCTATGTATTCTTTTTCAGTAGGAAGCATGTCTGAATCAATGAATAACATCCAGTTATATTTTGCTTTTTTGCATAATAATTTTCGCATTTCAGTTCTGCCAATAGAAGAATCGCTTCGGTGTAATTTGATTTGTCCTGTTTTACTTAAGTCAGTATTATTGTAAATGGTTTGATTTGAATAGTCATCTCCAATAATAATCTCGAAATCTATCTGACAATCAGTTGCCTGGGCATGTAGTTCATTGACTAATGCTTCAACCTTATAATTGTAAGTTGGAATAAGTATAGAAAGCATGATTAGTTTTTACGTTGAACAACCTCAAAAACTTTAGAGTCTTCGCATTTGAGTGTTTTACTTGGATATTTCAATATCAAAGCATAGTCATGGGTTGCCATAAAAATAGTGTGTCCTTTTTTATTCAGTTCTAAAAGGACTTCCATCACCTCCATACTTGTTTGTGGATCTAGATTCCCTGTAGGTTCATCAGCTAAAATTAATTGAGGATCATTTAAAAGCGCTCTTGCTATAGCTACGCGTTGTTGCTCTCCTCCAGAAAGTTCGTAGGGGAAATTATGCCCTTTGGAATGCATGTTGACCTTATTGAGAACCTCTTCTACTTTAGCGATTATAAGCTCTTTTTGTTTCCATCCAGTCGCTTTTAAAACAAATTCTAGGTTTCCGTTTATAGTGAGTTCATTCATTAATTTAAAATCTTGAAATACTACTCCTAACTTACGTCTCAAAAAGGGAATATCCTTTTCTTTCATTATCTTTAAATCCATCTCAACAATTGAGCCACTGCCATTTGTTAATTGCAGATCTCCGTAAAGAGTTTTTAACAAACTACTTTTTCCTGAACCTGTTTTTCCAATCAGATATACGAATTCCCCTTTTTTAACGTCAATATTTACCTTGTTTAGGATCAAATTGTTGTTTTGAAAAATAGAAACTTCTTGTAATTTTAACACTGAATTTGACATTGTTTATTTCTGAAAATAATTTTCATAAAAGTATTACTATTTGATTCAATTATCAAACAACCCTTTACTTAAAACGCATTGGTTTCATTTTAATTATATAAAAGGTATAATTTCCTCCTTTTTTTCTCGTTATCATCTGTATAAATTTTATATTTGAATGTATAAACTCTCTATCTATGAACACAATAAAATACCTTGTTCAACTTTCTTTTATGTGTTTTGTGTGTATTGGGTCTGCTCAAAGATCAGCTATTTATTCTCACGAAACAGTTCGTTATAATTCTGCATTATCTCTATACAATACTCAACAGTTTCAATCAGCTCAGCTTATTTTTCAATCCGTTGAATCCAGTACATCAGATTTTTTTTTAAAATCAAATGCCACTTATTACATTGCCAATTGTGCGGTTAGGCTTAACCAACCAAACGCTGAATTTCTTGTAGAATCTTTTGTGAGAGATTATCCTTCTAGCATCAAGCTAAATTCAGCTTATTTTGAAATTGCAAATTATTATTTTAAAACCTCTAAATATGCTTATGCTTGTAAGTGGTATGAAAAGGTTGATATTAACAGACTTTCTATATCAAGTTGGGAGCCGTTTCATTTCAATTATGGCTATAGTCTTTATGAAATTAAAAATTATGAAAAGGCTAAATTGAATCTAAATCGGCTTGAAAGCTCTCAACTCTACGGGTCACAAGCTAAATATTATATGGGTTTTATGGCCTATCAATCAGATGATTACAACACTGCATCTATCTATTTTGATCAACTTGAAGGTGTTTCGTCCTACAATGAAAATTTAGCCTACTATCAAGCGGACTTAAATTTTAAATTAGGCAACTTTAAAAAAGCGACAGACTTAGCATTAGTACGTATCAAAGAGGGCTCACCTAAGGAATTTTCTGAGCTTTCTAAAATCATAGGAGAAAGCTATTTTAACCTTCAGGACTATGCGAAAGCAATTCCATATTTAGAAGCTTATAAAGGCAAAAAAGGACGCTGGAACCATACAGATTTCTATCAACTTGGCTATGCTTTTTACAAACAAAACGACTATCAAAATTCAATTAATGAGTTTAATAAAATAATAGATGGTTCAAATGATATTTCTCAAAATGCCTACTATATTTTAGCAGAATGTTATCTCAACTTGAATAAAAAACAAGCTGCATTAAATGCGTTTAAAAATGCTTCTGAAATGGGTTTTGTTGACACAATCAAAGAAGATGCTTGGTTCAATTATGCTAAATTGAGCTATGAAATTGGTAATCCCTACCAGTCTACGACTGAAGTTTTGTCCCGATTTTTAACAATGTATCCTAAATCAGCCTTTAAAATAGAGGTTGAGTCGTTACTCATCGATTCATACATTAGTTCCAATAATTACAAAGAGGCCCTGGAGTTGTTGAAAAATAAACCCAAACCTATTTATAAAGAAGCCTACCAAAAAGTTACATTTCTCAGGGCATTAGAATTATATAACGAAGCTGACTACAATGCATCTGATGCACTATTAGATAATTCACTTTCTATACCTTTTGATCCAATTATAAAGGCAAGAGCTACGTATTGGAGTGCAGAAGTAGCTTATCAATTAATGAATTATAACAAGGCACTTGAGCGGTTTAAAGACTTTAGTCAACTTGTTCAGAGTTCCCAATTTGAAGAATCTGAAAACTTAAATTATAATTTAGCTTATACGTATTTCAAGTTAAAGGAGTATGGAAATGCTATCAAGAATTACCAGTTATGTATAGAAAATAAACCACCTGATTTGGTGGTTCTAAACGATGCATATCTTAGAATGGCTGATTCCTATTTTGTGAGTACTAAATACAGTCTAGCAATTGATGCTTACCAAGCTGCTTTGGATTTAAATAAAATTGAAGCAGACTATGCAACGTTTCAAATAGCGGTTAGTAATGGGTATTTGGGTCAAATCGAAACCAAAATTAATGGTCTAAATAAATTGATGGATTATAAATCATCTTATTTGAAAGATCAAGCGCTTTTTGAATTAGCAAACACCTATGCGAATCAATCAAACTCAGCAAAAGCTATTGAAATCTATACTGACTTAATAACAACTTATTCAACTAGCCCCTTAGTGTCCAAAGCGTTATTGCGTAAGGGATTAATTGAGTATAATCAAAATGACACCCAATCAGCTCTAAAAAGTTTTAATTCCGTAGCAACAGGATATCCTTCTACCCCTGAAGCATTTCAGGCCATTAGATCCTCACGTTCTATTTATATTGATTTAGGTCAGGTAGACAACTATGCACTTTGGGTCAAATCTTTTGACTACGCAAGCATAAGTGATAGTGAATTAGAAACGGCTACTTATGAAGCTGCAGAAAAACAGTATTTAGATAACAATATAAAAAAAGCTATTGAATTATTTAACGGTTATATTGTTGGTTTTCCAAATGGCAAACAACTTATAAAAGCTCATTTTTATCTTGCTGAATTGTATAACATAACTGCTTTAACAGTGAATGCATTACCACATTATCAATATGTCTGCGAGCAACCTGTGAGTGAGTTCACAGAAAAAGCACTATTCAAAAGGTCTAAAATCTTACTAGATTCAGAAGATTTTAAATTGGCATTGAATGTCTTGTTACGCCTAGAATCCGAATCTAAAAACCCACAAAACAGGTTGTATGCACAGTCTAATTTAATGAAAGTCTATTTTCAATTCGAAGATTATGATGCTGCGATTCGTTATGCGGATACGATTCTTCAAAACTCAAAAACAGATGTCTATATAAAGAGTGACGCCTACATTATTATTGCAAGAGCTGCGATGAAAACAAATAATGAAATAAAAGCACGAGCTGCCTACAGCCAAGTTCGGGAGATTGCTACCGGAGCGATGGCGGCTGAAGCACAGTATTATGAGGCCTATTTTATCTATTCTGATGGAGATTTTGAAGCGTCTAATGAAAGTATTCAAGTATTGGTTAAAAACTTTTCTAGCTATAAGTATTATGCTTCTAAAGGACTTATTATTATGGCCAAGAACTTTTATGCTCTTGGTGATGATTTTCAAGCGACTTATATTTTAGAAAATGTCACTCAAAATTTTACGGATTTTAAGGAAGTTGTAGACGAAGCACAATTAGAACTTGAGCGGATTAAGTTAGAAGTTTATAAGACCAACTATTCTGTAGAAACGGAATCACAAAATGAAAATTAGAATGATGAATATTAAACTAAAATATTATTTAAGTCTACTCTTTATTTTAGCTGCTGTGCTTTATGGTCAAAAGATAGAAGCACAAAACCCTAAAACACGTTTACTAGACTCTATAGATACACAGGTAGTGACTATTGTAAAACCCTATACTCCCAAAATATCTGACGCCTTTAAACTTAAGCAAGCGCCAAGCATAATGGTTTCTGAGGACTCTCAAAAAAGTATTAAGTATACTATTTTCTCTATTCCAGTCGCCTCTACATTTACGCCTGCAAAAGGGAATTCAATTGGGGTTAAAAGATTGAAAAAAAAAAAATTATTTCAAAACTACACTTCTCTTAGTTTTGGAAATTATGGCACTGTGTTAGGTGATTTATACCTTAATCACAAACTTGGTAAAGGAGAGACTTTAGCAGGGTATGTTGAGCACCACTCGTCACAAGGCGGTATTGACGGTCTTCAGTTAGAGGATTCTTTTTCAAATAACAAGGTTCGGGTTAATTATGTCCAAGCATTAAAAACGTTTACTTGGAATACGGACCTCGCCTATGCCCGTCAAGCGATTAATTGGTATGGACTCCCTTACCCAACAACCTTTTCGATAAACTCTAAGCAAGTTTATTCTGAACTGTCTTTGTCCAGTGATGTGCAGTTTACAAAAGGAGTCTTTCAAATAGGATCAATTGATTTTCAACGATTTTCAGATGCCTATGGTTGTCAAGAATATCGGCTTGAGGCAGACTCAAGCCTGCAACTAAATTTATTTGATCAATCAATTAACACGAATTTAAGTATTGATTATTTAAATGGGGAATTTAATCAAAACTACCTAGATCCTGAACTGAATAGTTACGGAAACACACTTTTTCAAGTAGCGCCATCCTATAAATATTCTCATGGAGATTTAGCGGTTTCAGTTGGAGTTAGAGCTGCTTTCTTAATCGATTCTAATAGAGATGTAAATAAATTTTATATTTATCCGAATATAGAAGCTAGCTATTCAGTCGTTAATTCTATTGTTTTGGCTTATGCTCAGCTAAAAGGTGATTTAATTCAAAATACGTATTCTGATTTTGCACAAATCAATCCATTTATATCTCCTACTCTAGAGATTCGCCCAAGCTCAACTCCCTATAAATTAATCGTTGGTAGCAAAGGAAAACTATCAGAATCCATAGCATACAACCTAAACGGAAGTTATTCTAAACAAAATGATAAAGCGCTTTTCCGTTCCAATACTATTCTGAACCTTTCAGCACTCACTAACTACAACCAAGGAAACTCTTTTGGAATTGTCTATGATGACGTTGATGTTTTTAACGTTTCAGGCGCTTTAGAATTTGACATGAGTGAAAAGTTAATGCTTCGACTCAAAGGAGACCTTTATAAGTATTCAAGTAATTTGGAACCAACGGTTTGGAATTTACCTAATTTTGAAGCGTCTCTGTTTCTAGATTATCAAATCTCAGACAAATGGACATTGGTTGGAACTTTTTTTTACTATGGAGCCAGACAAGATTCTACTACAAACGATTCCCTACTCTCAGAGACTACCAATGAGACTTTAGATTCTTTTTTTGATGCCAACTTTCAATTAGATTATCAGGTTTCATCCCAATGGGGTGCCTTTCTGAAAGTTAATAATATGACCAATTCTAATTATAGCCGGTGGAACCATTATCCAGTTCAAGGGTTTCAGATTTTAGGAGGCGCGAGTTATAAATTTGACTTTTAAGCCAATGTTATTTTTGCTAGAAAGTCAAAATGAGAGCCTTCTTCAATTAATTCGCATCGCAGTCCAGCCTGTTCACAAGCGATTTTAAGGTTTTCAAAATCAAGATACATCCAGCTAAAGGTCGCTTCTTGGTTTTTATAACGTACCGTATAGTCAAGTTCGCCGTAATAGTCTTTTGTGGCGTCCATCCAATAACCTCCATCTTCATCTTCGTACATATATTTAATGTCAGAAGAATCAATTAGGATTTGCCCGTCTGGATTTATAAGTGTTTTTAGATGGCTTAATACAAAAGGCGTATGTGCTAGCGATTGGAAAACCCCAGACCCATTCATTAATAATAACAGGGTGTCAAAAGAGGCGGTTTCGTCCATTACATCCAATACATGTGCCTGGTTTAATCCACGCAAACGACAGGCTTTAATCGCCCCTACAGAAATGTCGATTGATTTCACCTTTAGTCCTTTTGATTTTAAATACAAACTATGACTGCCGGCCCCACATCCAATATCAAGTACAGTACCCTTAGATAATTTTAAGGCTGTTTTCTCAAGAGAAGGCATCTCTGAGTGGTTTCTAAATAAATAGGGTAAGGGCAAAGAATCTGCTTCTGAAATACTTGTAGAAGTTATTAGGTCTTCAGAATAATTTCCGAGTTGGTAATCTAAAATTGCAGTTCCAAAAACATCTTTCATTGTACTGAGCTATTTATTCTTAGTTTTGCAGGATGCAAGACCAATTAAGAACACTTTCAAAGGAAGCCAAAGATATGCAAAAGTTGCATAAAGCCTTTTTTATTAAGCTTAGAAAAAAAACACCTAAAAAACTCGATTCAATTATGGAAGAACTCCATGAATTGGAGTTTAAAAAAACAGACTGTCTTGAGTGTGCAAACTGTTGTAAAACAACCAGCCCAATTTTTACAACTAAAGATATAGATCGCATCTCAAAATCATTAAGAATTAAAACAAGACAATTTATTGATAAGTATCTTAATTTAGATACCGATTCTGATTATGTTTTAAAATCATCTCCTTGTACGTTCCTGGCAGCCGATAACACTTGTAATATCTATGATGTACGTCCCAAAGCCTGTCGAGAATATCCACATACCAATCGAAAAAACTTTGAAAAGATATCAGACTTAACACTTAAAAATGTTGCGATCTGTCCAGCTACATTTAACATCGTTGAGGCTTTAAGAGCTAAATTAAAATAATTATATTTATAAAAATTTTAATAATATCATGGAACAGCTTATTTATTATTTCGAAAAAATTCCTTCTTTACATCGTAGTGCTATTCTTGTAGGGGGGTTAACGTTTTTTTGGATACTTGAGGGCTCTCTGCCTTTGTTTAAATTTAGTTATAATAAATGGAAACACGCATTTCCAAATCTGTTTTTCACATTTACAACTATTATAATTAATTTTGCATTAGCATTTTTATTACTCAGTGCAGCCGACTGGGTCGTGGTTAATGAGTTTGGAATTCTAAACTGGCTTCCTGAGATGCCACTTTGGTTGTATGTTCTTGTAGGAGTACTCCTCATGGATTTAGTAGGCGCTTATTTACCTCACTTTATAGAACATAAAGTGCCGCCACTTTGGATGGTTCACTTAGTTCATCACTCTGATCATAAGGTGGATACCACAACAGCTAATCGTCACCATCCTTTGGAAAGTATGATTCGTTATGTATTTACACTAACAGGAGTTTTTATCATTGGTGCCCCAATAGGGGTTGTGATGTTATATCAGTCAATGTCTCTGATCGCAACTCAGTTTAGTCATGCTAACATCAAGCTTCCTAAGAAATTAGATTATGTGTTAAGTTTTGTATTGATATCCCCTGACATGCATAAGATTCATCACCACTATCAGTTGCCCTATACTGATGCTAACTATGGGAATATTTTTTCTATTTGGGATCGTTTGTTGGGAACGTATATATACATGGACCGAGAGCATATTGTGTATGGCGTTGATACCTTTCCAAATGAGGAAGAAAACAATAGTTTAAAGCAGTTATTGAAACAGCCCTTTCAGGGATATAGAAAGCCTACAACGGATACAGTAGATAAGGAGTTCTGAGTCGTTTATATTTTTCTATATCTTCTTTCCAACTCGCCCTAATTTCCTGAGTATTCCAGCCATTTTCAATCTTTTCCTTTAGTAATTCTTGCCCTGCTAGTTTGGTAAAAAAGGGATTGAAAAACACTGTTTTATCAGAAGTGTTTTGGTAAGCATCAATAAGCCATTTGAGTTCGATATAATCTAAACGTGGTTGATTTTGAAGGTTAAGTCCTTTGCAAATGTTTCCTTCATGAACCGGGTACTTGGCCCCAATGTTTGGTTCTGGTGTAAATTCATAATCATATAAGTTGCCCTTTAAATAAGGACTTCCAATAACTTGAAATTGGTTTTCTGTTCCTCGCCCCATACTCATATTAGTTCCTTCAAAAAGGCACAAACTTGGGTATAAGTTGATGGCTTTTGAGTTTGGAAGGTTGGGGGATGGGTTGATAGGTAGTTGGTACGTTGTTGAGTGGGTGTAGTTTTGTAAAGAAATTACTTTTAAGTCGCACTTCACACCCTCTTTTAGCCAGCCTTCTCCATTAATCATTTGAGCATATTCTCCTATCGTCATCCCATGCACTAAAGGGACAGGATGTATTCCTACAAAACTAGTGTATTTAAGATCCAAAGTAGGGCCATCTACATAATGACCGTTTGGATTTGGGCGGTCTAAAACCAAAACAGTGATGCCTAAATTAGCGCATGTTTCCATTATGTAATGAAGTGTGGATAAAAACGTATAAAAACGAGCTCCTACATCTTGAACATCAAAAACAACTACATCTAAGTCGGATAAAATAGCTGAATTAGGAATTTTATTTTCGCCGTATAAAGAGACAATTGGAATGCCACTTCCCGCATCGACTCCATCTTTCACATATTCACCAGCATCGGCGGTACCTCTAAACCCGTGCTCGGGAGCAAAAACTTTTTTAACATTTATATTCAAACTCAGTAATGAATCTACTAAATGTGTATAGCCTTTGGATTTAAAGACAACAGAGGTTTGATTGGCTACAATCCCGATATTTTTGTTTTTTAAAATCTTTAGGTAGCGTTCTGTCTGTTGGGCCCCCAAAATAATAGGAGCTGTGTTTTTAAATTCCGGAGTTTGTGAGTTAGAATTGTTTCTGCATGAAAGAAGTATCAGAACAAATAATAAAATAGTATTTTTGATAAAATTAAAATGCATTTATAAATTTTGAATTACGAGTATTTTTTAGCCAAGCGCATCATAGGAAATAAGTCCTATAAAAGTAGTGTATCGGCACCAATAATAAAAATTGGTATTGCTGCAATAGCAATCAGTATTATTGTGATGCTTATTGCGATTGCTACAGGGATTGGTTTGGAACGAAAAATCCGTGATAAAGCGGTGGCTTTTAATGGCCACATAAGTATTTCTAATTTTGACAGTAATGAGTCAGAAGGGGCGCAATTTCCTATTTCTAAATCACAAGATTTTTATCCTGAATTTAATTCTATTTCAGGAATATCTCATATACAAGCCGTCGCCAATAAGTTTGGAATCATTAGAACCAGTGCAGATTTTGAAGGCTTGTTTTTAAAAGGCGTTGGGTCTGACTATGACTGGCGCTACTTTAAAGATTTCCTGGTTGAGGGACGTCTACCCATCTATACCAATAAATACAGCAGTGAGGTTTTAATTTCAACCTATTTGGCGGACCGCTTGGGATTTGTTGTAGGTGATGGTTTTCAGATGTATTTCATGAAGTCGGACGCAGGTAAAGCTCCAAGTATAATGAAATATGACGTTGTAGGCATCTTCAATTCTGGGTTTGAAGCATTGGATAAAACCTATATTATAGGCGACATTAACCATGTCCAACGATTAAACAAATGGACCAAAGACCAAATTGGTAATTTTGAAGTGTTTGTGGTAGATTACAATGAGTTAGATCGTATAGGCAACGATGTGTATTCTCAAACACCTTCCACCCTTAATTCGGTAACTGTCAAACAAAAATATGCTACTATTTTTGAGTGGATCCCTATTTTCACGACTAATATATACATTATCTTAGCGATCATGATTTTTGTTGGTGCGATTAACATGATTACAGCCTTATTAGTTTTGATATTAGAGCGTACCCAAATGATAGGAATTTTGAAAGCATTGGGAAGTAGCAATGGAAGCATTCGAAAACTTTTTATATATAATGCCGCTTACCTTATTGCCTGTGGGTTATTTTGGGGGAATCTAATTGGATTGGGTATTTTGTTACTTCAAAAACAGTTTCATTTTTTAACTTTAGATCCGTCCGTTTATTATGTTACTGTAGCCCCAGTTTATCTCGACTGGACGTATGTGGTTTTACTAAATCTAATGACTTTTGTATTGTGTCTTCTAATGTTATTAATACCTTCATTTATCATTAGTAAAATAGCACCTATTAAAGCGATTAAGTTCAATTAAAAGTTCTGATATACTCATTTGTAAGCCCAGAAATTTAATGTAATTTTACAACAAATTTACCGCCATGAAATACGTTGAAAATATCTTAGGAACCATAGGCAATACGCCTATGGTTAAAATGAATGTGTTGACTAAGGAACTGCCGTGTTTAGTGTTGGCTAAATATGAAACTTTTAATCCTGGCAACTCTGTCAAAGACCGCATGGCGTTACAAATGATAGAAGATGCTGAAGCTGATGGGCGTCTTAAGCCTGGAGGAACGATTATTGAGGGTACATCAGGGAATACAGGGATGGGGTTAGCTTTGGTTGGAATTATTAAAGGTTACAAGTGTATTTTTGTATTAGCAGATAAACAATCAAAAGAAAAAATGGATATTTTACGTGCAGTAGGAGCTGAAGTTGTTGTGTGCCCTACTTCAGTGGAACCAGAAGACCCACGATCGTATTACTCAGTATCCAAACGTTTGGCTGAAGAAACACCAAATTCATGGTACGTAAATCAATATGATAATCCAAGTAACTGTAAAGCTCACTTTTTAAGTACAGGCCCGGAAATTTGGGAGCAAACAGATGGAAAAATAACTCATTTTGTAGTTGGAGTTGGCACAGGTGGAACAATTTCAGGAGTCGGTAGTTATTTGAAAATGAAAAACCCGAAGGTCAGGATATGGGGCATAGATACCTATGGTAGTGTGTTCAAGAAATACCATGAAACAGGTGTTTTTGATAAAAACGAGATTTATCCTTATGTTACAGAAGGAATTGGAGAAGATATTTTACCAATGAATGTTAATTTTGGGGTAATTGATGGTTTTACAAAAGTAACTGATAAAGATGCTGCTGTGTATACACAACGTTTGGCCAAAGAAGAGGGAATGTTTTTAGGGAATTCTGCAGGCGCAGCTGTAAAAGGGCTTCTTCAGCTAAAGTCACACTTCAAGTCAGATGATGTGGTCGTTGTTTTATTTCATGACCATGGTACTCGCTATGTTGGCAAAATGTTTAATGATAATTGGATGCGCGAGATGGGATACATAAACTAATATATTTTCATTTTTCAGATTAGTCATGTTAAAAATATATGTCTTCATTGAACTATAGGTGGTCTTTTTGAATCTAAATTCATAAATTGCAATATGAAATTATTTTACAATCTCCTGTTGTATGTACAGAAATACGGATTTTATGTATGTCAGCGTATAGCCGATCGATTTGGGATTCGTGCTAAAATTGTTAGAACTTCTTTTATTTACTTAACATTTGTTACTCTAGGCTTTGGATTTGCTTTTTATCTTTTTCTAGCTTTTTGGATTCGAATAAAGGATTTGGTTTACACTAAGAGAACGTCTGTTTTTGATATATAGCCCATGGAAAATCCTCTTATAATGCTTTTTAAATCCAAAATAAGAACTGCAATAGTTTTATTGATATTACTTTTATTTATTGGAGTGCTTGGGTTTAGATTAATTTCTAATTATTCATGGATTGACGCGGTATATATGACTGTAATCACTGTTACTACTGTAGGTTTTGGAGAGGTTCACCCGTTAGATCCACAAGCTAAAATATTTACAGTATTTCTCATATTAACTAGTGTTGTCATTGTTGGTTATGCATTTAAAATTATTACAGAATATATAATTTCAAAAAATAATATTTCCGAACTAAAACAAAAGAAGATGCAAAAAAAAATCAACTCTCTTTCCAATCATATAATTATATGTGGATATGGTAGAAATGGAAAACAAGCAGCAAAAAAATTACTAATGCATAAGCGTTCTTTTGTGGTGATTGAGTCTGATAAAGAAATAATAGAAAAACATCAAAGTGATGACATTTTTTTTGTTTGGGGAAATGCCAATGAAGATGAGATTCTTCAGCTTGCTGGAATAGAATATGCTGAGTGTTTAATTTCAGCCTTACCTAACGATTCTGATAATGTATTTGTAGTTCTTTCAGCCCGTCAAATGAATGCAAATACTCGAATTATTAGTCGGGCATCTAATGAATCTTCATACAGTAAACTTAAATTAGCTGGGGCTAATAATGTTATTTTACCTGACAATATAGGTGGAGATCATATGGCGTCTTTAGTAGTAGTTCCTGACCTTTTGGAATTTATTGATAACCTTTCAATAGTTGGTAACGGAAGTATTAATATTGAGGAAATATCAGTAGAGGAACTTTACGATACTTCGATAATAAAAACCATACAAGATTTAGAATTACGAAAAACCACAGGCTGTAGTGTAATTGGTTATAAGAGTGAGTCGGGAGACTATGTGATTAACCCTGAAGCTAGTCAAGAACTTCTTCCAAAGTCTAAATTGATTGTTTTGGGACGACCAGAGCAAATTCAGAATCTTAATTCAACCTATAATATTAATATTAAATAATCCTACAGTTTCGAATTCAAAAATGTCAATCGGATTTTAATAACTCATTTATTTTCCTCATATTGTTGCTTAATTAATTCTGATTACAATTATTTCTTATGAAAACTCACATTAAAACTGTTGTTGCTTTAATTTTACCTTTTATTTCTTCTGCTCAAGACAAAGGAATCGACCAAATCATTGACGAGAAATTTGGTAATGCTACGGGTTGGTTTGTGGACTTTATTTTTTATAAGATTCCGTTTTCTGAAAACGTTCAGATATTCTGGGTATTGTTCCCGTTAATTTTAGGAGCTACTTATTTCACTATTTACTTTAAATTTATAAATTTCAGAGGTTTTATCACTTCCATTAATATTGTTAGAGGTAAATACGACGATTTAGACCACCATGTAAGTTTGCCATCAGCAGAAGATTCATCATCGTTAAGCGATGCTATTAAATCCGAGTCTGTTGAAGGGATTGAAGGTGAGGTTACACACTTTCAAGCACTCACAGCTGCTTTGTCTGCAACTGTAGGTCTTGGTAATATCGCAGGAGTTGCAATTGCAGTATCTATTGGAGGAGCAGGAGCTACCTTTTGGATGATTGTAGCTGGTTTCTTAGGGATGGCTTCTAAGTTTGTAGAATGTACTTTAGGAGTTAAATATAGAGATATAGACGAAAATGGGACTGTTTATGGAGGACCAATGTATTACCTTACAAAAGGATTGAAGTCAAAAGGTCTTGAAAAATTAGGGAAGGTTTTAGCTGTTATTTTTGCAATTTTTGTCATTGGAGGTTCTTTTGGAGGCGGAAATATGTTTCAAGTAAACCAAGCCTTTCAACTCGTTGAAAATATCACGGGGGGAGAAGCTTCTTTTCTTCACGGTAAAGGTTGGTTATTTGGATTAGTAATGGCAGTTCTCGTTGGAATAGTCATTATAGGGGGTATCAAAAAAATCGCAAAAGTAACGGATAAAATTGTTCCATTCATGGTGGTGATTTATGTATCAGCTTCTTTATTTGTAATTTTTTCAAACTACACGATGATTGGAGATGCATTTTCTCAAATATTTAATGGTGCTTTCAGTCCTGAAGGGGTAGCTGGTGGTGCTATTGGGGTTTTAGTTCAAGGATTTAAACGTGCAGCATTTTCAAACGAAGCAGGGGTTGGTTCTGCTTCAATTGCGCATTCAGCGGTTAAGACTAAATATGCTGCATCAGAGGGATTAGTGGCCTTATTAGAGCCATTTATCGATACAGTTGTTGTGTGTACAATGACCGCTTTGGTCTTAATAATCACAGGTAATGTAGCCGCTGAAAACTCAAGCTTAAATGATGCACAAGCAATTCTATTGACTTCGGGGGCCTTTGAGTCAGTAATTTCATGGTTTCCATACGTTCTTACAATTGCTGTTGTTTTATTCGCATTTAGTACCATGATCTCATGGTCTTATTATGGTTTTCAAGGGTGGGCTTATTTATTTGGAAGATCAAAAAAAATGGAATATTTATATAAAATTATATTCTGTTTGTTTGTAATCGTTGGATCTGCTGCAAGTTTAGGATCGGTCATTGGCTTCTCTGATGCCATGATTTTTGCAATGATGGTGCCAAATATGGTAGGAATTGTAATTCTAGCGCCAAAAGTGAAGAAAGAACTTATTCGTTTTATGGATGCTATAAAAGAGTAAATCGTATGCCCTAAAATGAAATCTCTTAACTTTTCTTCAAATCAATAATGTATCACAAGCTAGGTTGATACTTGTCTTTTGTTTACTTAGATCAACTAATTAGCCTTGCCTAGATCTAAGATCTTAGCCATTTTTTTGATTCAAAACATACCGAATTCTTCATGACAAAGTAGTCCTAAATTGCGCTATTAGGTAGAAAAAGTAGCGTATTGTATAGAGTCTTTTATTATCAATTTTCAACAAATCACAAGGATTTAAATGGATTGTAAATTTTGATTAATCTCGGCTGAAACCAACAGTATCTGTGAGTATAGAACTGTCAATAAATGGATAAATGTGGCTAAATAATTTAAGAAAGTTATAGTTTTTTTTGACCCATTTATTAAATATATCGACTCTGCCTCAGGATAACTATAGTCTAATACGTAGATTTTTAGTTGGCAAATTAGGTTATTGAATTACTAATGTTAAAAGAAGGTTATATATTTATTAAGGAATTAACAAAAGTTAAAGGATTTACTGTTTAAAAGTTAGAGATTATTAAATTATATTTGACACTTAATTAATCAAGATATGGATTTCAATTATTCAGAAGAACAAGATTTAATAGCTAACTCAGCAAAAGAGTTTGCGGAACAGTTCATTAGACCTCACGTCATGGAATGGGATGAGTCTCAGCATTTCCCTGCAGATGTACTACACAAAGCTGGAGAAATGGGGTTTATGGGTGTTTTTATTCCAGAAGAATATGGAGGTTCTGGTCTTGGCTACCATGAATATATTGCAATTATTGAAGAGATTTCTAAGGTAGATCCATCTATCGGCTTATCTATAGCTGCTCATAATTCACTATGTACAGGACATATTTACTACTTTGGTAATGAGGAACAGAAGAAAAAGTGGCTACCTATGCTTGCGTCAGGACAATGGATTGGGGCATGGGGGTTAACTGAACACAATACTGGAAGTGATGCAGGAGGAATGAATACGACAGCCGTTAAAGACGGAGATCATTATGTTTTGAATGGTTCTAAAAACTTTATCACGCACGGACGTAGTGGTGATATTGCTGTTGTTATAGCTAGAACTGGAGAAAAAGGGGATTCACATGGAATGTCAGCCTTTGTAATTGAAAAAAAGATTCCAGGCTTTTCGTCTGGTAAAAAAGAAGATAAATTAGGGATGCGCGCAAGTGAAACAGCCGAATTAGTGTTTGATAATTGTCGCATCCATAAAGATAATTTACTTGGAGATGAAGGCGATGGTTTTATTCAATCTCTCAAAATTTTAGATGGTGGTAGAATTTCAATCGGAGCTTTATCTTTAGGAATATCTAAAGGCGCCTATGAGGCTTCTTTAAAATACGCCAAAGAGCGTATTCAGTTTGGAAAGCCAATTTCTAGTTTTCAAGGTATCTCATTTAAATTGTCTGATATGGCGACAGAAATAGAAGCGTCAGAATTACTGCTACACAAAGCCGCTTTTTTGAAAAACAAAGGAGCGAAAGTGACTACTTTGGGTGCGATGGCTAAATTATATGCTAGTGAAGCCTGTGTGAAAATTGCGAATGATGCTGTTCAGATTCATGGTGGATATGGCTACACTAAAGAATTTCCTGTAGAAAAATTTTACAGGGATTCTAAACTATGTACTATAGGTGAAGGTACTACTGAAATTCAAAAAGTTGTTATCTCAAGAAATATTTTAAAATAAGTATTGCAGAACAATAATTAAGTTTATATTTGCATTCAAATCTAAAAGGGGGGAGGTTAAACACTATGTTAATAATACCAATAAAAGAAGGAGAAAATATAGATAGAGCACTCAAACGTTTCAAGAGAAAGTTTGATAAGACTGGTACAAAGCGTTCTTTACAAACGCGTAAGCAGTTTGAAAAGCCATCTGTTAAACGTAGAGCTCAAATCCAGAAAGCACAATATATCCAAGGATTAAGAGACGCTGAGAACTTATAGTTTTTCACTACCAATAAATTTTAAAGCATCCTTCAATAGGGTGCTTTTTGCATTTGCACCAGTTTTTCCTTGTAGCTAGATTTTAACAGATAGGATGTTCTTTGCATTTATCCCTTTTGAATACATTTGAAGACGTTAAATCCTATGTTTTCGATGCTAAAATTATAAATTTTACATATATTAGTATTAAACATTTACTAAATGACTGTCAAGAAATTTATTAACTTTTTATTGTTAGAGAAAAAGTATTCTCAGCATACTGCTGTTGCGTATGAAAATGATATAGAAATGTTTGAACTATATCTCTCAAGAGAATTTTCAGAATCAAAAGTATCTAATGCAAATTATTCCCAAATACGCAGCTGGATTGTTAAGTTAGTAAGTTCTAATGTAACAAACCGAACAATCAATCGTAAAGTGTCGTCATTAAATGGTTACTATAAGTTTTTATTAAAGATTCAATCCATAGAATTTAATCCCTTGACTAAGCACAAAGCTTTGAAGGTGAGTAAGAAATTACAAATTCCATTTTCTGAAACAGAAATTACTAGTGTATTAAATTTGATTGAAACGGATAGTTTTGAAGGTCTTAGGGATAAGTTGATCGTTGAGCTTTTTTATTCCACTGGAATGCGTCGTACAGAATTGGTTAATCTTCAGTTAAGTGATGTAGATATCTCTCAAGGTCAATTGAAGGTCCTAGGGAAGCGTAATAAAGAACGGTTTATCCCGTTGTTATCAACAGTAATCAGAACCTATCAGGCATATTTAATAGAGCGTTCAAATTTAAAAGAGGTTCAGGATTCAAAATCACTTCTTTTAACTAGAAAAGGATTCAAGATCTATGAAAAACTTGTTTACAGGGTGATTGTAAATTACTTTGACACAATTTCATCCAAAGTAAAGAAGAGTCCCCACATATTGAGACATTCCTTTGCGACTCATTTATTAAATAATGGGGCCGATTTAAATTCAGTAAAAGAGCTTTTAGGTCATTCAAGTTTGGCTTCTACGCAGGTTTATACACACAGTAGTGTAGCTGAACTCAAAAAAGTATATGAAAAAGCGCATCCTAGAACGCTCTTTTAGTTGTGAAGTTTAATCTTAAATATAATAATATGAAAGTAGAAACTCAATCTGTTAATTTCAATGCTGATCAAAAATTAATTGACTTTATTCAAAAAAGAATGGATAAACTAGATCTTTTTTATGATAAAATAATAAAGTCAACTATTTATTTGAAGGTCGAAAACACTTCGGATAAAGCTAATAAAATATTTGAGGTTCAGTTGTCAATCCCAGGAGATGTTATTGCTTTTAAGAAGGTTTTTAAAACTTTTGAAGAAGGGGTAGATGCTGCGGTTCATGTCTTGGAAAGACAGTTAAAAAAACGAAAAGAAAAATTACGTCAATATTCATGATATTTTTCTTTAAAAATGTTTTGAAACATAAAAAATATATATACATTTGCAGTCCGTTAGAAATAGCGGGCTATTTTAGTGCGTTAAAACACTATTAAAAGCCGATGTAGCTCAGCTGGCTAGAGCAGCTGATTTGTAATCAGCAGGTCGTGGG
>JABAZC010000046.1 GCA_018608625.1 Flavobacteriaceae bacterium
GAAATTAGCGAGGCTTTTTTTATACACAATCTTCTCACTTTAATTCAATCTCTTTTGATGACATGTACAGTAAATTCTGATTATACTAGTTTTAAGTTTTAAGAACAGCTCTTGAAATAACCATTTTTTGAATCTCTGAAGTTCCTTCATAAATCTGTGTGATTTTGGCGTCTCTCATCAAGCGTTCCACATGATAGTCTTTTACAAAGCCATTACCGCCATGAATTTGAACTGCTTCCACGGTATGTTCCATGGCAATTTTTGAAGCAAATAGTTTGGCCATAGCACTTGATGTATCGTAAGCTATTCCTTGGTCTTTTTCCCAAGCTGCTTTCATTACCATATGTCTAGCGGCTTCAATATCGGTCGCCATATCAGCTAGTTTAAAAGCAATCGCTTGATGGTTACATATTTCTGTTCCAAAAGCCTTTCGTTGTTTAGAATAAGCCAATGCAAGTTCATAAGCTCCAGAAGCAATTCCTAATGCTTGTGCTGCGATGCCTATACGTCCACCAGAGAGGGTTTTCATAGCAAACTTAAATCCAAACCCATCTTCGCCAATTCGATTTTCTTTAGGCACTTTTACATTATTAAATTGCAATGTATGAGTATCGCTCCCTCGAATTCCCAGTTTATCTTCCTTTGGGCCAATCTCAAAACCATCCATGCCTTTTTCTAAAATAAAAGCATTTATTCCTTTAGATCCCTTTGAGCGATCGGTTTGTGCTATTACTATGTATACATCTGAGCGCCCCCCATTAGTAATCCAATTTTTAGTGCCGTTAACCAAATAATGATCTCCGTTATCTATCGCTGTTGTTTGTTGAGAAGTCGCATCACTTCCCGCTTCTGGTTCACTTAAACAAAAGGCTCCTACAGCTTCTCCTGATGCTAATTTTGGTAAGTACTTTAGTTTCTGTGCTTCTGAGCCGTAAGATTGTAGTCCATAACAAACAAGTGAATTGTTGACAGACACGATTACTGAAGCAGATGCATCTATTTTAGATAGTTCCTCCATAACTAAAACGTAAGATATCGTGTCCATGCCACTCCCACCATATTCGGGATTTACCATAATACCCATAAAGCCGAGTGCTCCCATTTTTTTCACTAAATTGTCAGGAAATTCTTGGAGTTCATCGCGTTTAATTACACCAGGTCTTAATTCGGTTTGTGCAAAATCACGTGCCGCATTGCGTACCATTAATTGTTCTTCAGATAAAGAGAAATTCATAATTTTTAATTTGTCTATCAAATATAGGTAAATTTACTATGCGTGCATAGTAAATGTTAAAAAATATACTATGACTACAATGCGAGTTAAAAATCAAACCGACTTTTATGTCATTGGAGTCATGTCAGGCACCTCACTTGATGGTATTGATTTGTGTTATGTGCGTTTTGAGTTTGGAGGTTCTTGGAGCTTTCAAATTATTGATAATCAAACTGTTGGTTATTCTAAGTATTGGCAAGAACGCTTACAGGCTTCAATGACATTAAGTCCTATAAAGCTAGCACAATTAAACTATGATTATACGCGGTTTTTATCTGAAGTAATTTCCACCTTTATAAAAAAAAACCCCAAAGCACCACTTGATGCGGTTTGCAGCCATGGACACACTGTCTTTCATCAGCCTAACCAAGGGAAAACGCTTCAAATAGGGAACCTTCCAGACATAGCTACTTATTTAAATCAAATTGTCGTTTGTGATTTTCGAACTCAAGATGTAAACTTTGGAGGCCAAGGGGCACCGTTAGTTCCAATAGGCGATGCGTTGCTGTTTTCCGAATATGATTATTGTATTAATCTAGGAGGCTTTGCTAATATATCTTTTGAACAAGGAAAAAAACGAATTGCTTTTGATATTTGTCCAATTAATATTGTTCTAAATCACTATGTAAAAAATCTGGGGTTACCATATGATTCTGAAGGCCAAATAGCTTCAAAGGGAGCTATTTGTTTTCTCTTACTTGACGACTTGAATGCTTTGGATTTTTATGCATCACCCCCACCTAAATCATTAGGTTTAGAGTGGGTAAAAGAGCATATATTTCCTTTAATTGACAGCTATGATCTTGAGGTTGATCAGATCTTGAGGACTGTAGTAGAACATTGTGCTTTTCAGATTACAAACCTTTTAAGAGCTAACAACTTGATAAATGGATTGTATACTGGAGGTGGGGTGTATAATAGCTTTCTGATACAGCGTATTTCAAGTCTTAGTTTACAGGATATAACTACCGCTGACCCTATAATTATAGAATTCAAAGAAGCCTTAATTTTTGGGTTCTTAGGGGTTCTTAGGTTAAAAGAATTACCGAACTGTCTCCATAGTGTAACAGGGGCTAGTCATGATCATAGTAGCGGATGGGTTTATTTACCTAAAATTAACATTAAATCTATATAATGATTATTTAGTTTTTTATATTTGTTACCTAGCCATAGTCAGTAAAGATTATGGTTTTAAAATATAAAATTTCAACAATGGAAGCAGTTATCATCATTGTATTTGTGTTAGGGTATTTAGCAATTACATTAGAGCATACTTTAAAAATCGACAAATTAATTCCAGCCCTTGTAATGATGGCTATTAGCTGGGCTTTAGTTTCGTTTGGGATCGACGATTTTCAAACCTGGTTTGATTCTAGTAAACATGCTCTTCTTGATAACTTTCAAGCATTTGATCACAGCGAAAAAATGCATATTTTAGAAGAATCTCTACTGCATCACTTAGGAAAGACCGCTGAAATTCTTGTGTTTTTATTGGGAGCGATGACCATAGTTGAAATCATTGCTTATTTCAATGGTTTTTCTACTATTAAAAACTTTATTAAAACGAAAAAGAAAACTAAGCTACTATGGATTTTCGCCATCTTAGCATTTGTTTTATCAGCCATTATAGATAACCTTACTGCTACGATTGTTTTAATATCATTATTGCAAAAAATAATTAACGACCGTAAAATGCGTTTATGGTTTGCAGGACTTATTGTGATAGCTGCTAACGCAGGAGGTGCGTTCTCTCCAATTGGAGATGTAACGACAACGATGTTATGGATAGCTAACAAAGTAAGTACCGGACATTTATTTGGGTATTTATTGATCCCCTCTATAGTGTGTATGGTTGTACCTACAGTTGTAGCATCATTTCTTCCTGCATTTAAAGGATCTCTTGAAATTGACACAACACAATCTAAGCCGGCTGGACGTTTTAGTGGAACTATGCTTTACTTGGGTTTAGCGGCTATTATTTTTGTCCCGATATTTAAAGTCGTAACGCACCTTCCACCATATGTAGGTATGATGCTTTCATTGGGTGTTGTAGCGGTATTTGCAGAAATTTTTAGTTCCTCAAAATTTAGCATAAAAGAATTAGACAAAGATAACCATGAAGGCCCTGTACATCACAGCCCTGTACATCACTCTTTATCAAAAATTGAATTACCAAGTATCTTATTTTTCTTAGGAATTTTAATGGCAGTAGCCGCCCTAGAATCCTTAGGGGTTTTGTTTGGCTTTGCTGACTGGCTTAAAGTCGCTACCCCTGCTTTAGGGACAGAATTGCCGGGCGCTGAAGTGTCAGATCTAGTCGTTCTTTTATTAGGAGTTGGTTCGGCAGTTATTGATAACGTACCATTAGTAGCCGCTTCCCTTGGAATGTTTTCTCAGCCTATGGATCACGAATTATGGCATTTTATTGCATATGCAGCTGGTACCGGCGGAAGTATGCTTATTATTGGGTCTGCAGCTGGAGTTGTTGCTATGGGAATGGAAAAAATTAACTTTTTCTGGTATTTAAAAAAGATATCCTGGTTGGCCTTAA
>JABAZC010000027.1 GCA_018608625.1 Flavobacteriaceae bacterium
CATTTTTAGATAACGACCTTACTGGTTCCAAAAGCTTATCCTCATTTGTTTTAGCTGCTGTTTACTCTTTCTAATTCGTATTTACTAACCAACTAAATATATAATTTATGTCAAATTTTATAAACACTTTACCTCTAATAATTCAGGAGACTGTTACAGTTGAAAGTCTTGCTGGAGCGATCAAAGAAGACATGGGAACGTTGTGGATGCTAATTGCTGGTATCTTAGTGTTTTTTATGCAAGCTGGTTTTACTTTGGTAGAATCAGGAATGACACGTTCAAAAAATGCAGTGAATATCGCAATGAAAAACTTGCTTGATATTGCTGTAGGATCTCTTACCTACTGGTTTGTAGGATACTCTTTAATGTATGGTGACACCACTAACGGATGGTTTTTCTGGAGTGGAATTATGCAAGGAGAAGGTGCTGATTTATTCTTCCAAACAATGTTTGCCGCAACTGCAGCAACAATTGTTTCTGGAGCAATTGCAGGAAGAACAAAATACTCAACCTACATTATATTTTCAATTGTAATGACTGCTATCATATACCCTATTGCCGGTGGATGGGAATGGAACGGAGGTTGGCTAAACGATACAGATGGATTCATGCCAGCTGAATTTATTGACTTTGCTGGCTCATCAATTGTTCATGCTGTTGGTGGTTTTGCTGCCTTAGTTGCTGCTTATATGGTGGGGCCAAGAATTGGAAAATACATTGACGGAAAAGTAATGCCTATTCCAGGCCACAACCAAATATTAGCAACCTTAGGGGTGTTTATACTCTGGTTAGGATGGTTTGGTTTTAACGGTGGATCTCAGCTTGCTTGGGGTGGAGACGATACTGTTGCTGCCTCAACAGTAGTGCTGATTACTAATCTTGCTGCTGCTGCTGGTGCATTAGGCGCACTGATAACAACATGGATCTGGTACGGAAAGCCACATTTGGCGCAATCTTTAAACGGTGCTTTAGCTGGTTTAGTGAGTATCACTGCCGGTTGTGGAAACATGAGTGCAGGTGGCGCGGTATTAGCCGGACTTATTGGAGGTGTCATCGTTGTATTCTCTATCGAGTTTATCGAAAAGAAACTTAAAATTGACGATGCTATTGGTGCGGCATCTGTCCATGGAGTTGTTGGGTTCTGGGGGACGATTGTTGTCGGCCTTTGGGGTATAGACGGTGATGGCGCTGCAATTGGTGTTTTTAACGGCGGTGGCTCTGCGCAACTTGTTGCACAGCTTGTAGGTGGACTAGCCTATGTTGTATGGGCAGTAGTGCTCTCTTTTATCGTATTTGGAATCCTTAAGTATACTATGGGATTACGAGTAACAGAAGAAGAAGAAGTTGCTGGGCTTGATATCTCTGAACATGGATCTATTGCATATCCAGGAAAAAGAGAAAGAGGTCAAGACTAATTTCAATATATCATTGAGCAATTATACGCTCTAAAAAAATTAAAAATAAGTTTGTGATTTTTAGTTTGTGTTAAAAACCCTAGGGGCTCACCTCTAGGGTTTTTTGTTTATTTTAACTATTAATTAAAATACCCTTAATATAAACGGGGTATTACTGTTGATTTCATAAAAAAAACCACAACACCCCCAAATTGCTATAGGTGTTGTGCTTTTTTTTTATTTTTGCTTACAAACTAAAATTATAATAAATGAAAAAAGTAGAAGCAATTATTAGAAAATCTAAATTTTCTAAGGTCAAAAAAGCACTGCACGAAGTCGGGGTCAACTTTTTCTCTTATTGGGATGTTACCGGCTTAGGTAACGAAAAAGAAGGACATGTATACAGAGGTGTTTCTTATAGTACAAGCGATATCCAGAGGCGTTATTTGTCAATTGTTGTGAATGATGATTTTGAAGAGGTAACAATCAAAGCAATCATTGACGCCGGCTCTACTGGTGAGGTTGGAGACGGAAAAATATTTGTATCACAGGTGGACGAAGTATATAGAATTAGAACCGGCGAAAAAGGCGGTAACACATTAAAATAACTAGCATGGAATTATTAACTATCAATAACGTATGGATGATGATCTGTACGGCACTCGTTTTCTTTATGCATACAGGATTTGCATTTCTAGAAATCGGACTGACACGACAAAAAAATACAATCAACATATTATTTAAAAACATCTTTATTATAACGGTTGGGCTTTTACTATACTATATTGTAGGCTTTAACTTAATGTATCCGGGAGACTTTAATGGATACATTGGTTCAATCGTAACTGGAATTACGCCTCCTGAAAACGGAATGACTGCGGACTATGCAGACGGAGGTTATACATGGTGGACAGACTTTCTGTTCCAAGGTATGTTTGCTGCCACTGCGGCGACCATTGTATCGGGTGCAGTTGCTGAACGTATGAAAATTGTCGCTTTCATGATCTTTACTGTTGTTTATGTTGGATTCGTATATCCAATTGCAGGATCTTGGCAGTGGGGTGGCGGATTTTTATCAAGCTTCGAGTTTGGAGACGCAACAGGCTTTTATGATTTTGCTGGGTCAACACTGGTGCACTCTGTTGGAGGATGGGCGGCACTTGTAACTGTTTGGCTACTAGGAGCGCGTATCGGAAAATTTAAAGACGGAAAACCACAAGCCATTCCTGGACACAGTATTCCACTAGCGACTGCAGGGGTTCTTATTTTATGGTTGGGCTGGTTTGGCTTTAATGGAGGTTCTGTCCTTTCGGCGGACCCAGAAGCAACTTCGCTAACGCTGGTGACCACTTGCTTAGCTGCTGCTGCTGGCGGGGTTGTCGCAATGATTACATCTACTATTTTATATAAAAACCTAGATTTGACAATGTTTCTTAATGGTATTTTAGGTGGGCTGGTAGGAATTACTGCTGGCGCCGATCAAATGAGCCCAGAAGACGCAATCCTTATAGGTGCTATTGCCGGTGCACTTATTGTGTTGGCGGTAAGCTTAGTAGATAAAATAAAGCTAGATGACCCTGTTGGAGCTATTGCCGTACATCTTATTTGTGGCATCTGGGGAACACTTGCTGTGGGACTCTTTGGGGCAAAGGCTGGGTTTGATCAGTTTGTTATTCAATTAGTGGGAGTGAGTTGCTATGCTGTATTTTGTATAATCACTTCATTTGTCATTATATACACATTAAAGAAGACTATTGGAATTCGAGTGTCGGAGAGAGAAGAATTAGAAGGCCTTGATGCACACGAACACAAAATGGACGCATACCCCGACTTTAGGCTAAATGAGCATTAACCGTTTTAAATTAGTCAATAAAAAAACCCGCAAAAGCGGGTTTTTTTATGTTTAAATCCATCCCAAAATGAACTTAAAAGGAAGATGGATTCTTTAATCAAATTGATTAAATTGACTATTAAGCCGTACAAAAATCAACGTACAGTTAAAGCACCTTGGAAAAAGCACCATTACGCAAATTGTATACAGGATATTTATCTTCTATCTTAAAATGCAAGTCTTAAAACACAATCATTATATAGTTTACTAACATACTACAGCATATGCCCTTTAATGGCGAAGCAGCAAAAAACCGCTTTTATTTAAACTAAAAATAAAATAGTGAATAATGCATTTTACATTAATTAATCTAATTTATCATCAAAATGACAACTTTTTAATAAAAAAATTGTAGATTTATTAAAATATTCAATCAAATTTAATAATTATGGTAATTAAAAATTATTTAAACAAATTGCTGGATCTACCGCAAATGGTTAATGAAAAACTACCCCTGAACAATTGGAATTCTATAGTTGAAAATTCTGAAAGCGCTATCCCAAATTGGATTAAGACACTTTTTAAGCTCTTGGCTCTTGGGCTAATGTTAGGTGCCTTTTTGGGTGGATTAAATTACTTAATAGACACACAAAACGGAGATCCTATTTTTGATATGGATAGTCCTGTTATGGTTGAAGAGTATGTAGAAAGAGAATATAATGAGGGTCGACTTGTTGAGGGTACTGGGAAATATATACAAGTTCAATTAGAAGACAATGACGGTAATTTACAATTTAATCAGGAGATTGATGAAGAAACAGGAGAATTAGTGTTTGAACAGGATATGAGGGTGTTTAACACAGGGGACGGGTTTCTAGGCTCTGTTGGTTATTTGTTGGCTTTGTTTTTCTGGCTTTATGCCCTCATCCCGCTAGTCAACGTGGTAAGGTTCGCAGGGAATGAAATTGCAAGTTCTAGAGGGAATATGTTAGAGCTTTTAATTCGAGATGTTCCTTTAGCCTTAATACGTGCGGCTGGATATATTGCTGCACTTATAGCTTTATTTAGCGCAATTGGATATACAATTACGTGGCTTACTTCAATTAATTTAGGGGTCGGTAGTAATGTTTGGGGTGATGCTGGTGGGATTTTAAGTTCTTTCAGTGAATTTAGCAATATTGGTATTGTAGCAATCGCTTCATTATTGGAAGTCAGTGATGTCTTTTCGTCTGTTAATCCGGAAATGTTAATGTCCAAGTTGACAGACACGATGAGTGAAGGCTCACTTATTGGGTGGCTTGATACAGATGATTTAGTTATAGTGATAGGAGCATATTGGAATGTCGTCGTTACATTAATTGTACTATTTATTAATTTAATAATTTGGAAGTGGGTATATACTCTAGGCCATACATTTGTTAAGTTTGTTAGTGGGCCATATTTCCCACACAAGTCACTTTAATTCAAATTAATAGCTGTATAATACTAAGAGGCCCAATCATATGGGCCTCTTAGTATTTAATATAAATTTAGGTTTAACCTACTTGAGCTGTTTAGAAATAGCTAAACTTAATGAACAAGATCTGTCTCTAGTTTGGCTTTGGATGTGATAAAGCAAAAATTAAAATTATAAAACAACTTATCTATTTGTTTTTTACTGAATGCAACCATCGTGAATCTATAATCATGCAGGAAGTTACTGAATAAGCAACTGAAAAATGAACGCCTGTCTCAAATTCAAATAAAGATAAGCTTGGCTGTTTCTGGTTAGATTCAATTTTAATCTATGCGGAGTTTCTACTTGCGTTAATGTTTCCAAACAAAGAGCGCATGACAATTTTCTCAAACACATCTATTTGAGCCTGATCTCTTGGAGATTCTTTTTCAAGATCCTGAATTTTCTTAAGAGCAAACTGTTGAATTGTTAATAGTGGCAGAACAATAGATTCCCGAACCGAAATAGACGCCTTTCCGGCTGGCTCCTCCTGCATTAACTCATTATAACCTGTTAGTTTTAACAACAGTCGCTTTGTGGTAACGTATTCAGCATAGATAACATTCCAAAATGTTCCATATTCAGGGTCATCAGACATGTATTTTGTAAGGTCAAAGAACGACTTAGACAACGACATCATGCTGTTCTCAATAAGTGTTTTGAAAAAGTCTGACGTTTGAAAAAGGAGTTGTGTTTTTTCAAACTCACCAATGTCTTCATAATGTTTTAGAGCTGTTCCAACCCCGAAAAATCCAGGCACATTTTGTTTTAACTGACTCCAAGAGCCGACAAAAGGGATGGCCCTTAAATCTTCAAAAACCAGCCCTTCGGATTTACCGCGCTTAGAGGGTCGGCTCCCTATGTTTGTTTTTGCATAAAACTTCAAAGTGCTCATATGCTCTAGGTAAGGGATAAATTTTGGGTGGGCCTTAAAGCCTACATATGCCTCGTAACTAAGCTTAGATAAATGAGCCATAACCCGCCTATTCTCAGTTGTCATTGTTAGATCTTTATTGCTAAGACTGTTATGAATTCCTGAGCTTATTAGTTGTTCTAGGTTGTATTGTGAAGAGTCTAGAGTTCCAAAGTTAGAGCTTATGGTTTGTCCCTGAATCGTAAGTTGAACTTCTTTGTCTTCTATTGTTGGCCCTAGAGAGGCATAAAAGTTGTGTGTTTTTCCGCCGCCTCTTGCCGGTGGTCCGCCTCGACCGTCAAAGAAAATCACAGTAATGTCGTACTTTCTAGAAATAGTAGTTAGCCGTTCTTTCGCTTGGTATATCGCCCAGTTAGCCATTAAATACCCTCCATCTTTAGTGCCATCACTAAATCCAAGCATAATGGTTTGTCTGTTCCCGCGAGCCTTTAGATGAGCAACATAATTTGAATTTGTATATAGGTCTTCCATTACAGAAGGTGCGTTCTCTAAGTCTGTGATTGTTTCGAAAAGCGGTGCAATATCAACCGTTAATTCATCCTCAAAAGCCACAAGCTTAAGCATCGCATACAACTGCATAACATTAAGCGTTGTTTGGTTGTTGCTTATAATATAGCGGTTTGCGGCTTTTTCTCCATTAGTTCCTTGAATGGTTTTAATGGCCGCCATTGTTTTTAAGGCTTTTAATGTTTCTTTCTCTGAAATCAAGCCCATGTCTAAGCTTCCTTTTATTTTAGATAAAGTCGCAACTTGTTTTGCTTCTGATAAATTGTGGTAATTAGAAGGAAAAATAGAACTTCCACTTTCAATTAATGTGTTTACCATGTCATTAAAGACCTTTGCATGTGCACGACTGTCCTGACGAATGTCTAATGATGAAAAATGAAATCCAAAAAGATGAATTTTATTCAAAAGACTATTTATATCTGACGCATAAAGCGACTGGTGTTTTTGAATGATGTATGTTTTAATCTCTTTTAGCTCAGACACTAAATGATCCAGAGTCAAATCTGTCTTTTTGCTAGTTATCATTTTGTACATTTCACCCTCAAGCACAGAAACGCGTTCTTCAACCCCTGCAAAAGACACTTTTCGCTTTAACTGTCTTAAGTCGCGATAATAATTTTTAATTATTGTTTCTCGCAATCTGGCAGCCACTTTTAAGGTGATCTCTGGAGTTACAAATGGATTGCCGTCTCGATCTCCTCCTGGCCAAAAACCAATGTTTATAATGTCGTTTTTAATGTGTTCACCGTCAAATATATTTTGCTGGATATAATCGTATACCGTACCAAATGATTTATAAAACACATTTTCTAAATACCAAATAAGACTAACAGCTTCATCGTAAGGAGTTGGCTTCTTGTGTTTAAAAAATGGCGTTTTACCTAACTGAGCAAGGAGCTCGTGTATTCTGGTTAAATCGTTCTCTTTTATGGCGTGTGTTAAATCCGTAATAATTCCTAACACGGAACCTGGATAGAATTGGGTTGGGTGCGCGGTAAGCACAATACGAACTTTAAACTCTTCTAGGTATTTTTTTAGCAGTTCTAGTTTGTTTTCCGCACTTGCTGTTTCTTTTAAACTTCTTAACGTTCCAATTCCGTCCATGTTATTAACAATAGGAAAAGCTGCGTCTTCAATAGCATCAAACAAAACTACTTGTCTTTCAATGTATTGTATAAATCGAAAAAGTAAATTAATTTGGCTTTTAGGAGATCGTCTCGCTTGGTATTTTTTAAAAAATAACTCTACAATTGCCGTAGGAGTTTTGTTGTTTGAAAAGCCTTTCTGACAAGTTTCAAAAAAGAGGGGTAACAAAACGCCTGTTTTGGTAATTGTATCAAAAGGCAGTGTCATAAATATACTATTGTATATTTGGTATTTTGACAAAACGTTTTGTTTAAACCTTGTGATTTTTGGCTGTGTAGACATTTATTTAATAAATTAAATTTAACTCAAAATTACTAAAGCGCCTTCAGACTTCATGTATAATCTGGGGATTTTTGCGAATATTCGCATAATGACTGACTTCACAAGACAAAATCTTAACAAACTCAAGAAATCATTCAATATCCTACAGGAAAGAACCTGCGTTGATCTTTTCCAAAAACCTTAAGTTGTTGTTTTTATGAATTGGTAAATCCGTTGACTTACTGTAAATTTAATGCTTCTAACAACCACTTATAATATTATGATTGAGATCGAACGTAAATTTTTAGTAAACTCAAATCGCTATCGTGAACAAGCTTCAAGAAAGTCTCTTATTATTCAGGGCTACTTAAATACCGACCCTCAACGGACTGTAAGAGTTAGACTTAGGGATCAAATAGGGTATATCACAATCAAAGGGGGTAGTGGTGACAACGGGTTAAGTCGATTTGAATGGGAAAAAGAAATCTCTAAACTAGAGGCGGAGGCGCTTCTAGAGCTCTGTGAAAAAACCATTGTTAGCAAAACACGTTTTGAAGTGTCGGTAGCCAATCACTTGTTTGAAGTTGATGAGTTTACTGGCCCCAATAAAGGGCTTGTGATTGCGGAGGTTGAGCTTAGTTTTGAAGACGAGGAGTTCTCAAAGCCAGACTGGCTAGGTAGAGAAGTGACTGGAGAAAAAAGATATTATAATTCCAGCCTCAGTAAGCAGCCTTTCGTTAGTTGGGAATGATTAATAAATTGCCATTAAATCGGCTTTAAAATTATTATATTCGCAATCTGAATAGATTTAAAAAATTATAAAATGAATACAACCTCTACTGATTTTAAGATTCAAGAAGCGCTAGATGCACTTGGAGTAAAAAATGTAAACTTAGGGACATCTACAGGTGTTAATAGTTTTGCAAACGGGCCTACTATCGATAGTTTTTCGCCTGTGGATGGCCAAAAAATTGGAAGCGTCATTTGTACGTCTAAGGATGATTATGAAGCTGTAATGACCTCTGCAACAACTGCGTTTGCTGAGTGGCGTACAATGCCTGCGCCTCAAAGAGGAGAGATTGTTCGTCAATTTGGGAATAAACTGAGAGTCTTAAAGGAGCCGCTAGGAAAACTCGTTTCTTACGAAATGGGAAAATCACTTCAAGAAGGATTTGGAGAAGTCCAAGAAATGATTGATATCTGTGATTTTGCTGTTGGTTTATCTAGACAACTTAACGGACAAACCATTCCGTCTGAACGTCCTAGCCATGTCATGAGAGAACAATGGCACCCTATTGGGGTTGTTGGTATTATATCTGCATTTAATTTTCCAGTAGCGGTTTGGGCTTGGAATACCGCTTTGGCTTGGATCTGTGGCGATGTGTGTGTGTGGAAAGGTTCTGAGAAAGCACCTTTATGCTCAATTGCTTGTCAGAATATTATTGCCGAAATATTAAAAGAAAATAATTTACCTGAAGGAATTTCTTGTATCATTAATGGAGATTACTCGGTCGGAGAAATGATGACTTCTGACACAAGAGTGCCTTTGGTATCTGCTACAGGCTCTACAAGAATGGGGCGAATTGTTGGCGCAACAGTTGCGCAGCGTTTTGGAAAATCTTTGTTAGAGCTAGGTGGTAACAATGCCATTATTATAACACCAACTGCTGATTTAAAAGTGGTAGTTCCCGGCGCTATTTTCGGCGCTGTTGGGACCTGCGGACAACGCTGTACTTCAACAAGACGATTAATTATTCATGAATCTGTTTATGACAAAGTAAAAGATGCTATTGTTGATGCTTACGGGCAATTGACAATTGGCAATCCATTGGACGAAAAAAATCACATTGGACCCTTAATAGATCACGACTCAGTAAACACTTATTTAGCCGCTATTGAAAAAGCGAAAACCGAGGGTGGCAAGGTGTTAGTTGAAGGGGGTGTTTTAGAGGGTCATGGCTATGAAAGCGGCTGCTATGTAAAGCCGGCGATTATAGAGGCTGAAAATCATTTTGAAATTGTACAACACGAAACCTTTGCGCCTATTTTGTACTTAATGAAATATTCTGGCGTGGTAGAAAATGCTATCAACAAACAAAATGAGGTAAACCAAGGGTTGTCTTCTGCAATTATGACTAATGACCTGAAGGAAGCGGAGAAGTTCTTGTCTTATGCGGGGTCTGATTGTGGAATTGCCAACGTAAATATTGGAACTTCTGGAGCAGAAATCGGTGGTGCATTTGGTGGAGAAAAAGAAACAGGAGGCGGGCGCGAGTCTGGTTCTGATGCTTGGAAAGTTTACATGCGAAGGCAAACAAATACCATTAATTATTCTGATGAATTGCCTCTAGCGCAAGGAATCAAGTTCGACCTATAAACTGATTACGCTTTTTTAAGTCATGCCCATTGGCTGTGACTTTTTTATTAGAATCATACACCAACTTTGAGGCTAATTATACTTTGCTTTTCTTAAAATACGCATGCTTTCTTTATAAAGACTATGCGCATCATCGCTGAAGCTATACAGCAGTTTTTTGGCTGACTGAAGCCGAGTTAAAGCCGCTTCAATTCCGTTAAAGTAACAAATCAAGTATGTGGCAGGCACATTCATTAAATCCTTAGTCTGCGCCGGCGTAAGGTCAGCTCCTTGCTTGAGGCGCTCCATAAGAGCATTGTTTGCGTTAAATATGTGGTATAAAGCCTTTTTGTCGTACTGAGGAGGCGAAAAAAGCAGTTCTGAGTCAATGCTATAAGCAGCATTATTTCCAAAAGTAATGGTCGTTTTTTCTAACTTAAAATAGGTGTTTTCTCCATTTAAACCTAGGTTAACGTATTCTATGATTTCAAAAGAATCCTTGTCATATGAGATCTCTACAGCGTCTAGGGTTGAATAAAACAGCCTTACCTGTTCATTAATCAGGGCAATATCAACTCGAGAATAAAACGTTTGGTTTTCAATAGTTTTTTTGTGGCCAGACCAGCACATAACGAAATACTCTTTAAACACCTTGTATTTCGGGTTGTAGTCCTCTCGCTGGGCCATAAAATCAAACACCCCATCTAAAGTATATTCAATATTGTTTTGCGCATGAGCTTCTATTGCAGAGACAATTTCAGAGTTCGAGTCTGTTAATTGAGTATCAAGAACTTTAGGCATGCTCATACTTCCTTCTCTAAAAAAAACAGACCCTCCATAATATTTCCAGATATTCTTGCTAAGGGATGTAACTTCCTGTGTCTCTTTTGGTCGAATTGTAACCAGCCCAACAACCTTGTCATCACTAAGGTGGGGAAATGGTATGTTTTCATATTGTATAATAGGCGGATAACTCAAGTAAGCGTTGATGAGGTTTTGAATTTTACTGTCATCAAAAAAATCAACCCCAATGATGTGATTGTATTGGTCGTCAACCCCAATAACAATGTAAGAATTATTATTAGGGTTGCTGTTTGATAATGCACAAATATGTTTTAAAAACTTCGCCTTTCCTTCTTTGCTGCTGATATTAATTTGCAGTTTCTTGTCATAAAAACTGCTTTCGTCATTATGAGCAAGTAAGTTTTTGATAAGAAGTCGCTTATTAATCATTTTTGAAGCTTAATGCTATTGTTCGTATGTCTAAAACCGATCTTTCTTAGGTTTGGGTTCTTAAATTTAGTAAACAACTCGGGGAAACAAGTTGAAATGAATTTAAGTTTTAACCATTTGTTAACAAGGTGAACGGAAATATTTTAACAAATTGCAACGTGTATCTAGTTGTACCAATAAATAGTTAAAATAAAACACTGTGATGGAGGGAGATAAAAATGGGATTGATATTCAATCAATCAATGAAAAAATTGAAAAAGAGAGTGCTTTTGTAGATTTACTTACACTCGAAATGAATAAGGTGATTGTGGGGCAAAAACACATGATCGAGCGTTTACTTATAGGGCTTTTAGGTCAAGGGCATATCCTTCTAGAAGGAGTTCCTGGACTTGCTAAAACACTGGCTATAAACACCTTGTCTCAGGCAGTGGCGGGTAGTTTTAGCAGAATCCAGTTCACGCCAGACTTACTTCCTGCAGATGTTGTTGGGACAATGATTTACAATATAAAAGCTAATGATTTTACGATAAAAAAAGGGCCTATTTTTGCAAACTTTGTGTTAGCTGATGAGATTAACCGGGCTCCAGCTAAAGTGCAATCAGCTCTATTGGAAGCAATGCAAGAAAAGCAAGTCACTATTGGGGATGAAACCTTTATACTAGACAAGCCATTTCTTGTAATGGCTACTCAAAACCCTGTAGAGCAAGAAGGTACTTACCCGCTTCCGGAGGCACAAGTGGATCGATTCATGTTAAAAACAATCATCGATTATCCAAAACTTGAAGACGAGCAACTCATTGTTAGAGCCAACCTTAAAGGTGCTTTTGAAAAAATAAACGCCGTGGTGACTGTCAAACAAATTTTATCCGCACAGGCTGCAGTTAGGGAGGTTTACATGGATGAAAAAATTGAGAAATATATTTTAGACATTGTTTTTGCCACTCGCTATCCAGAAAAATATCGTTTACCTGAATTAAAGCCTTTAATTTCTTTCGGTGCCTCTCCAAGGGGAAGTATTAATCTAGCAACTGCCGCTAAATGTTATGCTTTTATAAGGCGCCGTGGCTATGTCATCCCAGAAGATGTACGTGCAGTCGTGTATGATGTGCTCCGTCATCGTGTTGGAATCACTTATGAAGCAGAGGCAGAAAATGTAACGTCAGAAGATATTATCGGCAAAATTGTCAACGTTATTGAGGTTCCTTAATTGGTGTTGCGCTTATTATATGGCTTAATCTACTCCTCCTTTCATTAACAGTACACCTATCAAATGGACACCAAGGAATTACTTAAAAAAGTTAGAAAAATAGAGATCAAAACACGTCGGCTTTCCGATCATGTGTTTGGTGGTGAATACCACTCTACTTTCAAAGGTCGTGGGATGACTTTTTCAGAAGTAAGACAGTACCAATATGGTGATGATGTGCGAAACATTGATTGGAACGTCACAGCCCGCTGTAACGAGCCCCACATTAAGGTTTTTGAAGAAGAGCGTGAACTAACACTTGTGTTAATGGTCGATGTGTCTGGGTCAAAACTATTTGGAACAGAGGCTCAATTTAAAAATGAAATTGTTACTGAAATTGCAGCAACACTAGCTTTTTCGGCAACACAAAATAATGACAAAATTGGTCTCATTTTGTTTTCTGACGCCATAGAGTTGTACATCCCTCCCAAAAAGGGTCGCTCGCATGTATTGAGAATTATTAGAGAGCTGATTGAGTTTGAACCAAAAAGTAAAAAAACAAATATTGCTGAAGGCCTAAAGTTCTTGTCTAATGTTATGAAAAAGAAAGCAATTGTATTTCTTCTTTCTGACTTTATGGCTAACGGCTATCGGCACAACTTGAAAATTGCATCCGGGAAACACGACATTACAGGAATAAGGGTTTATGACAAGTACGAAGCTGAAATTCCTAATTTGGGTATGATACAGGTTCAAGATCAAGAAACAGGCGCCTCTTTTCTTGTCAACACCGCTTCCAAATCCGTTCGTAAGAACTATCAGAAAAACTACAATGGAAATGTTGATTACTTTTCTGATAGTTTTAAAAAGTCTGGTGCTGGAGCTCTTGATTGCAGGGTGGACGAAAGCTATGTGAAAAAATTATTGGGCTATTTTAAACAACGTGGATAAATAAATGAAACTAGACTCAAACATAAAACGATTTTCAAACCAAGGCGTCCTTTGTGTGGTTTTTTGTGTCCTCTTTTCTTTAGTGAGTGCTGGTCAAGTAGCTTCGAGTATAGACTCAACTGCCATAAAAATTGGCGAAGAGTTGCGTTACAGGATTCAAGTAGATGTAGACTCTACATCATTAGTCGTTTTTTCTGAGGAGCAGACATTTCAACCGCTTGAAATCATTAATAGCTACCCCATAGACAGCACAAAAAAGGGAGGTTATTACAAGCTAACCAAAACATACGGGCTTACTCAATTTGATTCTGGGGTTTACATCATTCCTAAACAAAAAATTATAATTGGTGACAAAGTCTTTTATACAGACTCTCTCAAGGTCCAAGTAAATCCGGTTGTTGTAGACACTACAAAACAAAAGCTATTTGACATTAAACCGATTACAGATGTTCAGAGAACGCGTTCCAACCTTTGGGCTTACATCGCCTTAGTCCTCTTGACTCTACTGGCTGTTACCGGTCTAGTATACTGGTTTTTTTGGCGTAAAAAGCCCTTAACAGAGGCTGAAAAAATTGCAGCTCTTCCTCCGTATGAGCGCGCTAAACTTGCTCTTGAAAAGTTAGATGAAGATCACTATTTTCAAAATGAAGATGTTAAAATGTTTTACTCAGATTTAACGCTAATCCTAAGACAATATCTTGACGAAAAAGTATATGATCAATCGCTAGAGAGCACAACAGATGAGCTAGTGTTTCGTTTAAAAACCCTCCAAGCCGCAAATCAAATTAGTCTAGGGGCAAATACAATTCGAAATATTGAAACGATATTGAAACGTGCCGACTTAGTTAAGTTTGCAAAATCCAAACCCGACTTTGAATTAGCAAAACTAGACAAGGGTACTATTGGGCTTGAAATTAAACAAGTCAAAGAAGGCTTGCCAGAACCTACAGAAGAAGAGTTGTTACAAGACTTAGAATACCGAGAGGCTCTTGAAGGCAAACAAAAGCGAAAAAAGCAAAAGCAAATTGTCGCGGGCGTTGTTGGGGTTTTCGTGGTCGCAATTACTTTTCTTATTGTTCAATCTGGCTTCACAAACGTAAAGGACACTGTTCTCAGAAACCCAAGTAAGCTATTGTTAGAAAAAACACACTGGGTTAAAAGTGAATATGGAGCGCCAGGAATTACCCTCTCAACTCCTAACGTTTTAGAGCGTCAGACGATTAAAGTCTCTGAAGAAATGAAGGATAAGGTTCAGCTCGTTGCCTTTGCCTGTGCGGGAAAAGACACTCCTATCGATGTGTTTGTAACAAGCTCTAAGTATGCCTCGGTGACAGGTAAAGATGGCAAAGAAAAAGAAGTGCCAATTGATGTGTTAGAATCTACTGAAGCGGTTCTAAATCGCTTTGAAAAAGAAGGAGCGAAAAATATTATTTCGAGAAACGAGCAGTTTATAACACCCAACGGACAAGAAGGTGTTAAAACTTTTGGGACTGCAGAATTTATTATAAACGATACGCTTACTAAAGGAGTGTATGTTGTTTTAGGTTTTTCTACTCCTAATTTATTACAACAAGTTATTTTAATTTGGAAGGAAGACGACGTATATGCCGATCAGATTATAGAGCGGATTTTAAACTCCATTGAACTTATTACACTAACTGAAGAACAAAAATAATGTTTAAAGGAATCGATTTTACTCAAACAGAATTTTTATGGCTACTTATGTTGGTTCCAATATTAGTGCTTTGGTACGTCTTGAAAAACAAAAAACAAACGGCACAGTTAAGTGTTTCAAACATAGGAGGGTTCAAAACAACTTCGATTTGGACGAGCGTTAAACATTTACTTTTTGGGCTTCGAATAATAGCTATAATTCTTGTTATATGTGCTCTTGCGCGTCCTCAGACTGTAGATGTTTCTTCAAAAACAAAAACAACTAGAGGCGTTGATATTGTTATGGCAATTGATGTCTCAGCAAGTATGCTAGCAAAGGACTTAAAGCCAAACCGTCTCGAGGCTTTAAAAAATGTTGCTGCCGATTTCATTAAAGGGCGTCCCAACGACCGGATTGGTCTCGTGGAATATGCCGGAGAAAGCTATACTAAAACACCTATTACAAGCGACAAAAGCATTGTATTACAGTCATTGAAAAACATAAAATACAACTCCATTATCACTGGTGGCACAGCAATAGGCATGGGGCTGGCAACTGCCGTAAACAGAATAAAGGATAGTCGGGCAAAAAGTAAAATAATTATTCTATTAACAGATGGAGTAAATAACGCCGGTTTTATTGACCCTCAAACCGCTAGTGAACTTGCTTTAGAGTATGGAATTAAAACATATACTATTGGGCTTGGCACAAACGGAATGGCCTTGTCTCCTGTAGCGCTCAATAATGGAGTGTTTCAATATGGACGAATTCAAGTAGAAATTGACGAAGAGCTCTTAAAAGAAATTGCCCTAGTAACAGGTGGAAAGTATTTTAGAGCCACCAATAATCGCAAGTTAAAAGAAATCTATAAAGAAATCGATGCGCTTGAGAAAACAGAAGTAGAAGAGTTTAAATTTTATAATTATGAAGAAAAGTTTAGGCCCTTGGTTCTACTTGCTTTGGGGTTATTCCTGTTTGAGTTCTTGTTAAGATTCACCTTGTTTAGAAGCTTTATTTAATGTATCAATTAGAAGAAAAAATATGGTTTTGGGCATTTATCATCATCCCAGTGATGTTGATGGTGTTTTTATGGACTTTTTTTTGGAAAAAAAGAACCCAGAAATCTTTTGGAAGCGCCGTTGTCCTAAAGAGATTGAGCCCTGATTTATCATTTTTTAAATCATCTCTTAAATTTATAACTCTCTGCCTCGCGGTTGGCTTTTTAGTGATTGGATTAATAAACCCTAAGATTGGCACAAAACTTGAAACTATAAAAAGAGAAGGAGTTGATATTGTTTTTGCTATTGATGTCTCTAAAAGCATGTTGGCTGAGGATGTGGCCCCCAATCGTTTAGAAAAATCCAAACAACTCGTAACGCAAATAATTAATAATTTAGCAAGCGATCGTGTTGGTATTATTGCCTATGCCGGAAAAGCCTTCCCTCAACTTCCAATAACAACCGACTATGCGTCTGCTAAAATGTTTTTACAAAGCATGAATACAGACATGCTATCCTCGCAAGGAACAGCTATAAATGAGGCCATTGAATTGTCACGAAATTATTTTGACGATGAAGAGCAAACAAATAGAGTTTTAATTATAATTTCTGATGGGGAAGATCACAACGATTTAAGTGTTGAAGTTGCAGAGGCCGCTTCTGAAGAAGGAATAAAAATTTATACCATTGGAGTTGGAAGTGAAAAAGGAGGTCCTATCCCTCTAAAAAGAAATGGTGTGGTCATGAGTTATAAAAAAGACCAAAACAACGAGACGGTCATAACAAAGTTAAACGAGGAGACTTTGAGATTGATTGCAAACGAAGCAAAGGGAGGCTATATCAATGGAAGTCAAACCGCTGATGTAGTAGAGCAGATAAGGGCTGTTTTGAGTGCAATGGATAAAAAAGAATTTGAGGCGAAAGAATTTGCAGAATATAAAGATCAGTTTCAGTGGTTTTTGGGGATCGGCCTGTTTTTCTTGATTTTGGATGTCTTGTTGTTAGAACGAAAAACAGCCTGGTTAAAGCGTCTTAACTTATTTAACGAGAACTTATGAGTTTAATCAAAAATTTAATAGTCCTTTTTAAAGGCGTGCATAAACTGAGTTATAGCCTTAAAAACTTCGGTCTAATTTTATTTCTTTTAGCAAGTATAAGCGGAAGTGCACAAGAGGAAGCGGCTCAAATTTCTCTATCAAATAACTATGTGTTTGAAGGGAACTCGCTTGTTAACGAAAACTTTATAGAGGCAGAGAAAAAATACCGCTTAGGAGTATCTGCAAAACAAAACAACGCCGCAGGCTCCTATAACCTTGGAAACGCCTATTACAAATCTGAACTTTACGATGAAGCAATGCTTCGGCATCTAGAGGCAATTAATAATAGCGGCTTAAAATTAGAAAAGCACAAAGCATATCATAATATTGGAAATACCCTTATGCGGCAGAAACGCTGTAAGGAAGCGGTGTCTGCCTATAAAAATGCGTTAAGAAACAGTCCATCCGACGATGAGAGTCGTTATAATTTAGCACTCGCTCAAGAATGTGCAAAAGAGCAAGGGGATGGTAAAGGCGAAGACAAGGACAAGGATGAAAATAAAGATGACAAAGAAAATAGCGACGAAAATAAAGATAACGAAGAAAAAAACAAAGATAAGGGAGGCGAAGACGAAGAAAAAAAAGAAGGAGACGATAAAGAAGATGAAGATGGAAAGCCTAAAGATGATAATGGAAATCAAAATGATAAAGACCCAAAAAAAGACAAAGGACAACCAAAGCCACAGCCTGGAAAAATGTCTCCTCAACAAGTAAAAAACCTACTTGAGGCAATGAATAATGAAGAAAAAAAGGTACAAGAAAAAATGAATGCCTCCAAAACAAAAGGGGTTAAGATTCAAACCGAAAAGGACTGGTAAAATGAAAATAAAGGCTCTTATATTTACGTTTTTTATCTCTGGACTTCTGTCGGGGCAAGTCTCTTTTGGCTCAAAAGTTAGCAAGAGAGAGCTTGGCATTAATGAGCGTCTTCGGGTAGATTTCACAATGAATAAAGATGGAGATGACTTTGAGCCACCTGGATTTGAAAACTTCAATGTGGTTGGCGGACCTAGTCAGTCAATAAATAATTCTTGGGTTAATGGGGTTCGGTCATTTTCAAAAACCTACAGTTATTTTTTAGCTCCGAAAAAAAGAGGCCAGTTTACCATAGGGCAAGCAACTATTAAAATTGATGGAGAGGTCTATAAAACACTTCCTGTAAAAATATCCGTTAGCGCGGCTATAGACAAGCCCAAAGACCCTAATGACCCTAACTATATTGCATCTGAAAAAATACACCTCGTCGCTGAAGTTTCAAACGCAAACCCGTATTTAAACGAGGCGATAACAGTAGTGTATAAATTATACGTAGCTCAGGGTGTTGGGGTTAGAAACTCACGAGAAATAGACAAACCTCGGTATAGTGATTTTTGGAGTCAAAATATTGACGTAGAAGGCCTAGGGGCACAACAAGGAACTTATAAAGGAGAAGACTACCTTTTCGTGGTTCTGAGAAAAACAGTTTTATATCCTCAAAAAACTGGAAAATTAAATATCGAACCTTTATCTCTTGATGTCACTGTTGAGGTTCCGTCTAACAGGCGTGACGTCTTTGGGCGGTCTTTTATGAGCAATGTTAATAGAAGGGTCTCCGCAGGCAACAGAACAATAAGCGTAAAACCCCTTCCTGAAAAAGACAAACCAGAGAGTTTTTCTGGTGCTGTTGGATCTTTCGACTTTAAGCTGACAACAAACAAAAAAGAGTTAAAAGCATCTGAGTCATTTGAGGTTAAGCTAGAAGTGTCTGGAAAAGGAAACTTAAAGCTATTTAGGCTTCCCAGGCTAGTCCTCCCTAGTGCGTTAGAGGTATACGAACCCGAACACAGTGAAAAAGTAACGACCCTTATTTCTGGAATGAGAGGCAGAATAACTGACTCCTACACCGTTGTACCAAACGATCCAGGGAACTACCCTATTCCTAGTGTTTCTTTTTCTTATTTTGACCTTAAAACAAAACGCTACAAAACGCTAGGCTCTGAGCGTCTAATCATCGCTGTTGATTCAGGGCCAGAGGGAAAATCAGAAAACATAGAGACAAGTGTTGATGCTGAAAATATTATCACTGCTGACCGAAAGCAATTTAGGTCCTTTAAAACGACGGCAGATTTCACAACAATCAGCTCCAAGCCTTTTTTCAGGTCTATTCTCTTTTGGATAATGCTTTTAGGTCCATTTTTGTTGATTCCTGTTTTTATGTTTATTACAAAAAATAAAAACACAAGAGCACTAGATGTTGCGGGAAATAAAATTAGAAGAGCAAACCGATTAGCGCGTAAGTATTTAAGTGATGCAAAAAAATCTTTGGGCAAAAAAGAGCAATTTTACAATGCCTTAGAGCGTGCGCTACACAATTATTTAAAATCAAAATTACACATAGAAACTAGCGATTTTAATAAAGAAAAAATCAGTGAATTATTAGCTGAAAAGAATGTGGGTCTCTCTGATTTAGAGGGGTTTGTTTCTGTTTTAACTGCCTGTGAAATTGCCAGATACACACCACTATCCTCGGTAGATATGCAAAATGATTATGAAAAAGCCGCACACGCAATTAACATGTTAGACAAGCAATTAAAATAAAACAATGAAGTATTTTCTTATTTTCTGGGCGGTTGGTTTAATTGGTTTTTCTCAAGCAAATGAGTCGTTTAACAAAGCGAATCAGTTGTATAACTCTGGTAACTATCAAAAAGCGGCTTCTAAGTATATGTCAATAATAGCTGCTGATCAGCACTCCTCAGCATTGTATTACAATCTTGCAAATTGCCATTATAAGCTAAATGAAATAGCATTAAGTATCTTTTATTATGAGAAGGCGCTTTTACTAAACCCAGACGACAAAGACATTGCAACCAACCTAGGTTTTGCACAAAAAATGACCATTGACTCTATTCAAAAAATTCCTGAAAATAGACTTTCAAAGTTATTTAATCAAACCTTAAATAGCTTGAGTATAGATGGTTGGGCTGTAAGAAGCGTGGGGCTGTCTTGTTTGTTTGTGTTGTTATTTATGTGTTATTTCTTGTCTTATTCGGAATCAAAAAAAAGAGCGTTTTTCGTGTCGAGCAATCTTATTTTGCTTCTATTAATAAGCTCTCTTTGTTTATTGTTTAAAAAAGATAGTATTGATCGTTCCGTTCGAACAGCAATTGTTTTTGCAAAAGAAATAGAGGCTAAGTTAGAGCCAAACTTTAGAGCTGAAACATCTTTCACCCTACATGAAGGCACTAAGGTCATGGTGATTGAAAACTACGGAGCTGATTGGTCAAAAATAAAGCTTCAAAATGGCGAAACAGGGTGGATTGCGAATTCCGAACTAAAAGAGCTTTAATTTTTAGTATAATTTAGTTTTTAACTATATTTTTTTAGGATTTGTTCTATATTTACAAATAATCATCCGTTGAATGCCTGTCTCAAAATTTATTTATTTAGTGTTTTCTGTTTGTTTCCTGTTTGTTTTAGCAGAGCCTACGCTTGTGCTTTTAACATCCGGACATGAAGAGCTTTCTATTACTTCATCAATGGAAAAAGAAGCTGAAAACAAAGATCTAGATGACGCTCGAGAATTTTCGGAGCTAGATTTTGACAAAAAAAAATTTTTGGAGGTGTGTTTTTTTACAGCATTGTCTTCGTTGACTTATGGGTTTTCAAAGCAAAACATTAAGGCGCTTGATAAAAAAAACATATTTCCTCCTCCAGACTTCATTTAAATTTTTTTGAGTAAAAGTTGCAAAGCTCATCTGCTTTGTAAATTCTAATTAAAATTTATAACAATGAAACAATTTTTTTCAAATATCAAAGGAGATGCCTTTGGGGGTGTCACCGCTGGGGTTGTTGCGCTCCCATTAGCTTTAGCTTTTGGAGTCTCCTCTGGCCTGGGTCCTAGTGCAGGGCTCTACGGCGCTATATTTATTAGTTTTTTTGCCGCTCTTTTTGGGGGTACCAATACACAAATTTCTGGGCCTACTGCGCCAATGACAGCAGTGAGTATGGTTGTGGTTTCAGGAATTGTAGCCGCAAATAATGGCGATATTAACATTGCTCTTCCTGCAATATTAACCGTGTTCTTAATTGCCGGCCTGTCTCAGGTGGGATTGGGAGTATTAGGCCTTGGGAAGTATATTAAATATATTCCCTACCCCGTAGTTTCTGGCTTTATGACCGCCATTGGGGTGATTATATTACTAACCCAAATTTTGCCATCTCTTGGCTACAACCCTAAAGAAGATGATAACTTTGTGAATGAGTTTAAAACTCAGGCAAAGGAGGTGATTCTTCAAAAAATATTAAAAGACGAGACGGGGAAAGGTATTCTCGTTTTAGAAAACTTTGAAAGCACAATAGACAGGGCTTCTTTGATTACAAATGAAGAAATCATGAAAGAGGCTAAAACACTCGCTTCAAAAGAGGCTTCTGGAACTGTAGGGGCGTTGAAAGTCATGCCCAGAGCATTACATAATATCAATTGGTTAGAGTTATTGCTTGCGTTGGGGACTATTCTAATCATTTATGGATTTAAACGCATCACAACGGCGGTTCCAAGCACGTTAGTTGCTTTAATTGTAATGTCTGGGGCCGCCATTTTGTTTGGGCTCGATTATAGGCCTATTGAGGAAATCCCTAGTGGATTGCCAATTCCGCAACTTGCTATTTTTACTCAATTTAAACTCGCAACAATAACGCCTTACATATTTACAGGGTTCACACTCGCATTACTAGGCGCCATTGACTCGCTGCTTACTAGTGTTGTTGCGGACAACATGACCAAAACAAGACACAATCCGAACAAAGAGCTTATTGGGCAAGGAATTGGCAATAGTATTGCGTCTATTTTTGGTGGTATTCCAGGCGCTGGAGCGACTATAAGAACCGTTGTAAACATAAACTCTGGGGGGAAAACAAAGCTTTCAGGAATGATAGCTGGCATTATGTTGCTTTTTGTGTTGCTTGCCCTTGGGCCTATTGCTTCTAAAATTCCTACTGCGGTTCTTTCGGGGATATTAATAACCGTTGGAATCGGTGTTATGGATTATAAAGGATTGAAGGCAATCCCAGCCCTACCTCGAGATCTTTCTTTTGGACCACTCAAGGTAAGTTCAGAAGTGTTAATTATGCTCGTCGTACTGTTTTTATCTACATTCTGGGACTTAATCTTTGCTGTTGGAATAGGGTTGATAATATCTTGTTTAATGTTCATGAAAAAAATTGGAGATTTAACAACTGAATATTCTAATGTTAAGCCTTTAAAAGAAAGAGCTTGGCCAGATGAGAGTGGTTTTCCTAAAACACTAAAAGATACAGTGTTTATTAAACACATTAAGGGTCCGTTATTTTTTGGGTCTACATCTGATTTTCAACAGTTGTACAAACAAATTCCCGATACTGCTACTACGGTTGTTTTGCGCCTCGGAAAAATGCAATATATGGACCAATCTGGACTATATGCAATGGAAGACATGATTCAAGAGTTGCAAACTAAAAACGTAGAAGTTTTCTTTGTAAACGTATTAAAACAGCCGAGATACATGATGGAGCGAATAGATATTATTCCAGGCTTTATTCCTGAAGAGCATATATATACTGATTTTGACGCTTGTATTAAGGGGTTGGTTAAATAACAATTAAGGTGGTGTTACTGATTAGGGGTGCTTGGCAACTCTATTTTGGTCGCAGCATTTATGAATTCCGGCAGAACCATTGGCGCTAACGATTTTATAGGGCTGTAAAGTAGCGATGTCTTTATTTCATCGTTGGATACAAAAGGTATCGATTTGTTTAAGGTGCTAAAGATTAATAGTAATACGCTTATTATTAACGCAATTTTGGTGCCTCCAAAAAGAGCTCCTAATAATTTATTTAAGAGTCCTAGTGCTGCAAAATCAGCAAGTTTCGTCAATGCTTTTCCAGCTAGAGAGATCGCTAACACAATAGCTACAAATGTAGCTGCAAAAGCAGTAATTTTTGTGGTCTTCGCGCTCCAGTCAAAATTGTTTAATAAAATTTCTGCTGCGTAATTACTAAAATGTACCGCTCCATAAACACCAACTAGCAGCGCTAATAAAGAGGTCACTTCAACAAAAAGACCCTTAAAAAGTCCTTTAACGACTCCGTAAAGTATAAGTGCTCCAATAATAATATCAATAACAGACATGGTGTATGGTTTGTGTTAAAAATAGCATTAACATTCTAATACAAATGTTTCTTTTCTATTTTAATACACCCTAAATTTACGAAATAATTATGGCTCGAGACGAAGAACTTAAAAAACGATGGGAAGAGGTGGTGGAAAAACTATCCTCACAATTTGCTGATGGCGAATCTTTGGACCTAGACGGAATCATATACCTTATTGGGGTTCAGGAGCTTGGGCAGCTTCACCGTCGATTTAAGAAAGACGAAAAACTTAACCTCATGCACATTGCAATTTGTCGGCTTTTAGAGCCTTACGGGTATTATGAGTTTGATTATTTTGACGAACAAGGCTGGCCTCATTACACCATTAAAGAGGCGTTGCCAAATCTTAAGGCTGGTGAGCAAAGTGTCCTTATGAAGGATGCAATTGTAAACTATTTTCTTGAGGCAGAATTTATTAGTTAACTTTTCTTAAATTTGGTTTTTATTTTACTTTATCATGATAGAACACATCCATAAACTTATAGAAGAAGCTGAAGCCTTCAACACACAATCTTTGGACGAAGTTGAAGCTTTCAGGATTAGGTTTCTTGGTAAAAAAGGCCTCTTGACAGACTTGTTTGCAGGCTTCAAAGAGGTGCCAAATGAACAAAAAAAGGATTTTGGGCAGGCCATTAATAAATTAAAGAGCACGGCTCTGGACAGGGTTAGCGAATTAAAGCAGTCCTTATCAAATAGTACTAATGATAGCGCTGTTTTTGGTGATTTGTCTCGTCCTGGTGAGCCTTTCGAAATAGGAGCTCGCCACCCAATCTCTTTGGTCAAAAATCAAATCATTGATATCTTTTCTAGAATTGGATTTAACGTGAGTGAAGGGCCAGAAATTGAAGATGATTGGCATAATTTTACAGCTTTAAATTTACCCGAACATCACCCGGCTAGAGACATGCAGGATACGTTTTTTATACAAACAGATCCAGACATTTTATTGCGCACACACACGAGCTCTGTTCAGGTTCGGTACATGGAAAACAACCAGCCTCCTATTCGCACAATCTCCCCGGGGAGAGTGTATAGAAACGAAGCTATTTCTGCACGTTCTCATTGCTTTTTTCATCAAGTAGAAGGATTGTATATTGATAAAAACGTAAGCTTTGCTGATCTTAAGCAAACGCTGCAATATTTCACAACTGAACTTTTTGGCAAATCAAAAATTCGCCTAAGACCTTCTTATTTTCCCTTTACAGAGCCGAGCGCCGAGGTTGATGTGTACTGGGGTTTAGAAACGGAAACAGATTACAAAATGACTAAAGGAACCGGTTGGCTTGAAATTATGGGCTGTGGAATGGTAGATCCAAACGTTCTTGAAAATTGCGGAATTGATTCCAAGGAGTACTCTGGTTTTGCTTTTGGAATGGGAATCGACAGAATTGCTTTGTTACTTCACCAGATTAGCGACATAAGATTATTAAGCGAAAACAACGTTCGCTTTTTAGAGCAGTTTAAAAGCGCGCTATAAATTCCTTTTTTGAAAAAAAACATTCACATTTCAGAAGTTAAAGACGTATATATCGCTGTTGTACTAGAGTATAATAAAGCCTATAAAGTTTTTGACTGGAACGCCTATATAATTAATAATAAGTCGGTCTGCTTAGATATGGTTATTATTGTGACAAAAGGGTCTTCAAGGAATAAAATCACTACAACTTTTAGGAAAAAAATTGATGCACTTCCTGCAAAGAGTTTTGCTAAAATTGAAATGATTCAGGAGGCTGTTTTGTCAATGAATAACGTGTTTAATGTGTCTTTTTTTGATGATAATAAATTATTTGATAAATCTTTTGAGTTTCAGAAAAATTCAATCCACAAGCAAGCACTAAAAGACATTCCTTTGATGAGCGTGAAGGGTGTTTTAGCTCCTTAAGCTTAACAAAGTTTCTCTGTTAATTTCTTAAACGATTTCTTAGGGTTTTTGTTGAGGTATAAAATTTCATAAACCGTATTTATAATTGGTAATTTAGAGGGGGTTTTAGACTCTTGATGGATCAAAAACGCACTTTTTGTTGCGTAAAAACCTTCCGCTATCATGCTCATTTCCATCTGCGCAGACCTTACTGTGTAGCCCTTTCCTATCATATTTCCAAACATTCTGTTTCTTGAAAACAAAGAATAGCCTGTAACAAGTAAATCTCCTAAATAAACCGTCTCGTTAATGTTTCGCTTCATTTTATGAACACTTTTTATAAAGCGTTTCA
>JABAZC010000087.1 GCA_018608625.1 Flavobacteriaceae bacterium
AAAATAACTCACACTATTAGAAGAAACTAAACGGAGGTTATTCAAGAAATTTAATATTTCTTTTTAATCCAGAAAACTTGGTTCGCTTCACAGCTGAGTGTTGAAATACTTTATTAAAAGTGTCATGAGTAATCTCTTCCCAGTCCTGCTTAGTCATAGAAAGAAGTTCCGGTTTGGGATTAAACAAAGGCTCACTGTGTGCTTTTGAAAATCGGTTCCATGGACACACATCTTGACACACATCACAGCCAAACATCCAGTTGTCAAATTGCCCTTTCATATCGGACGGAATTTGTTCTTTTAGCTCAATCGTAAAATAAGATATACATTTACTTCCATCTACGCCATACTCTGATGTAATCGCTTCAGTTGGACAAGCATCTACACAAGCTGTACAACTACCACAATGATCTGTAACAGCATGGTCATAATCCAATTCTAAATCGATAATAAGTTCAGCTATAAAATAAAAGGATCCTACCTTTTGAGTCAACAAATTACTGTGTTTTCCAATCCACCCGAGGCCCGACTTTTTAGCCCAAGCTTTTTCTAAAATTGGGGCGGAGTCAACAAATGCACGGCCATGAACATCGCCAATTTCTGCTTTGATAAACTCTAGTAATAGTTTAAGCTTGTCTTTTATAACAAAGTGGTAGTCCTTTCCATAGGCGTACTTGCTTATTTTTGGAGCTTCTGGATCCTGCTGTATGTCACCAGGGAAATAATTATAGATTAATGAAATAACACTTTTGGAGTCTTCCACTAGCAATGTAGGGTCAAGACGTTTGTCAAAGTGGTTTTCCATGTACTGCATTTTGCCATGGCTGTTTTTTTTAAGCCATGACTCTAAACGGGGTGCTTCTTCCTCTAAAAAACCCGCCCTACTCATGCCACAAGACAAAAAACCGAGGCGTTTAGCTTCGGCTTTGATTCGTTTTGAATATGTTTCCTTAGTGGTCAGAATTAGTAGTTAAAGTTCTATTAAAATAAACCGCCTTGAATATCCCCTTTTACACGGCCTAAATGTTTGTATGCAAGTTCGGTAACTTCACGACCTCTAGGGGTACGCATAATAAAGCCTTGTTGGATTAGAAAAGGTTCATAAACTTCTTCTATGGTTTCTGGGCTTTCACTCACTGCGGTAGCAATGGTGGTTACCCCAACTGGACCGCCTTTAAACTTATCTATAATAGTTGTTAATATTTTATTATCCATTTCATCAAGACCATGAGCGTCTACATTCAATGCTTTTAAGCCAAATTTCGCGATTTCAATATCAATTTTACCGTTACCCTTTATTTGTGCAAAATCTCTAACACGTCTCAATAATGCATTGGCAATACGAGGAGTCCCCCGACTACGGCCCGCAATTTCAATTGCAGCTTCCTCAGTGATAGGAACCTTTAGAATTTCCGAACTACGTTGGATAATCGTTGAAAGGAGTTCCGTTGAATAATATTGTAAACGACTGCTAATTCCAAATCGAGCACGCATCGGAGCCGTCAAAAGGCCAGACCTTGTTGTAGCTCCAACTAATGTGAAAGGATTTAGGTTAATTTGAACTGTCCTGGCGTTAGGGCCAGACTCAATCATAATATCAATTTTGTAGTCCTCCATAGCCGAGTATAAATACTCTTCAACTATAGGGCTAAGGCGATGAATTTCGTCAATGAAAAGGACATCCCTTTCATCTAGATTTGTAAGCAATCCGGCTAGATCCCCTGGTTTGTCTAAAACAGGGCCCGAGGTGACTTTTATACCCACGCCTAGTTCGTTTGCAAGAATATGTGCAAGGGTTGTCTTTCCAAGTCCTGGAGGGCCATGAAACAGCGTATGATCCAAAGCCTCATCACGTTCGACTGCAGCTTCAACAAAAATTTGTAAGTTCTCAAGCACTTGGTCTTGTCCTGCAAAATCATCAAATGAAAGTGGTCTTAATACCTTTTCAATATCTTGTTCCTCGGGTGAGAAATGGTCGTCGGTTGGATCCAAATTTTCATTCATATTAACAAATATAAAGAAAAAGCCTTTCTTGTTTTTAAGAAAGGCTTTTAAATATCTTATTAAGCATTAACAGTTTAGTGCTGTAATTCTTCTTCTCCATCTTTTAAAGGAGTGTTTTGTGTGACAAAATCATCGTCATGCCCTGGCTTACTATAATCATAAGCCCAGCGGTGAGCGTGAGGAATTTCTCCTGGCCAGTTTCCATGCATATGCTCAACAGGGGCAGTCCATTCTAAAGTGTTAGATCTCCATGGATTTTGTTCTGCTTTCTTTCCATAAAACATACTATGGATAAAGTTCCATAAAAATACAAGCTGGAAAAGACCTCCAATAAGCGCGAATACAGTTATCAAAATTTGAACGTTTGAAGTGTCATCAAATAACGGAAAGTTACTGTTTGTATAATATCTTCTTGGTAGTCCTGCCATTCCAATAAAGTGCATTGGGAAAAAGACACCATAGGCACATATTGCTGTGACCCAAAAGTGGATGTATCCCAAGTTTTTATTAAGCATGCGACCAAACATTTTTGGGAACCAGTGATATACACCTGCAAAAAGTCCGTAGAGTGCTGAAATTCCCATAACTAGATGGAAGTGAGCCACTACAAAGTAAGTATCATGAACGTTAATATCTAAAGCGCTGTCACCAAGAATAATTCCTGTAAGACCACCTGTTATGAAAGTCGACACCAAACCAATTGAAAATAACATAGCCGGGTTTAACTGTAAATTACCTTTCCATAACGTAGTGATATAGTTAAAGGCTTTTACTGCCGATGGTATAGCTATTAGTAATGTTGTAAACGTAAATACGGATCCTAAAAATGGATTCATTCCAGAAATAAACATATGGTGACCCCATACAATCGTTGATAAAAATGCAATCGCTAAAATAGACGCGACCATGGCACGGTATCCAAAGATTGGTTTACGTGAATTGGTTGCAATAACTTCAGAAGTAATCCCTAAGGCTGGAAGTAATACAATATAGACTTCAGGGTGGCCTAAGAACCAAAATAAGTGTTCAAATAATACGGGAGACCCACCTTGGTAATGCAATACTTCTCCTTGGATAAAAATATCTGATAAAAAGAAAGAGGTCCCAAAACTACGGTCCATGATTAATAATAATGCAGCTGATAATAATACTGGAAAAGACACCACTCCAATAACAGCTGTAATGAAAAACGCCCATATAGTTAATGGAAGTCTTGTCATTGACATTCCTTTTGTTCTCAGGTTTATTACCGTTACAATGTAGTTTAGAGATCCTAATAATGACGAAACAATAAATATAGCCATGGAAACTAACCATAGAGTCATTCCTACTCCAGAGCCACCTTGTGCTAATGGCAATGCGCTTAATGGTGGATAAATAGTCCATCCTGCTGCTGCAGGTCCTGCTTCTACGAATAAAGAAATAATCATGATAACACTAGATAAAAAGAATAACCAATAGGAAATCATATTAAGAAATCCGGAAGCCATGTCTCTTGCGCCTATTTGCAATGGAATTAATAAGTTACTAAAGGTTCCACTCAAACCAGCGGTAAGAACGAAAAACACCATAATAGTACCATGAATAGTTACTAATGCCAAATAAATATCAGCATCCATCACGCCCCCTGGCGCCCATTTGCCTAATAGTGCTTCAAAAATTACATTAGGCTCAGAAGGCCATGCAATTTGCATACGCATTAAAAGAGACATTAAAATCCCAATAACACCCATGATAACTCCAGTAATCAAATACTGCTTGGCTATCATTTTGTGATCTTGACTAAAAA
>JABAZC010000039.1 GCA_018608625.1 Flavobacteriaceae bacterium
ATTTCTAAAATCAATGCCGAGTTCGGTCCTAGTCCTGGTTCTAAATTCATCTGTGTATCTAAAATTCTAACACGTAAAGATTGAATAGTTAAAGGTGTTCCCTTGTGAGTGTATAAAAAGCCATCACCATTTGACTCGGTGAAATTTCCCTGTGAAAAGTATTTACCGATACAGCCCTGAATTAAACTATTTTCATAAACTTGTCCTGAGAAGTCTTGCCCATTAACTCCTGAAATCTCAATATTATAAAATGGTTGATCATCGCTTGATTCAATAATAGCAGACCCTCGTAGACCGACTGGTATATTAACGGCAATATCTTCATTCCAAATTGATGTTGTTGTTGTTCCCTCTAATTGATAAAAATCAGCGTTTTTGGTTATTAAATTATCTACTCCGCTAAAATATCCTGTCTTATTTCGTCCTGTTTCTAACGACAATGGGTGAACCTTACAATCAAGAAGAGAAGCATCGCTAAATTGTCCGCCGCTAAAATTTTGTATCGCAGAATCATGAGGTCCTATGTGTGTTAGCATAGATGAATTAAATCCCATCTTATTGAACCACAATGATCGTGGCTGTAAGTCTGTTAAAAATACACCTGAGCTCGTATCAATCGTTTTAAGTTCTCCTATTAAACTTGAATCACTTGTTGGACCAATAACTTGTCTTATAACAGTAGAACCTGGTCCTTTAACAACAGGCTGTCCTGTCGCACTTAAAATCGGTCCATCAATATATATTGGGGTGTGAGCTTGTAAAAGTTGAAAACGTTGAGATGTGTCATCAAAAACAATAGAAAAATTCTCTGCTCCTACAACTTGTGGTCCAAAAGTTGCCGTGGGGTTGGGAAACAATCCAGTTGCGTCAAATGAAAATAGTCTTGTTCCGTCTTCGCTAACCCAATATGGTTGAACGCCCTCATCAGTAGCAGATTTAGCAGTTATTGCTGGTCTTGTTGGATTCAATCTCTCAGGAATATCGACAGCAGAAAACACATAGTCATTTGGATATGTAGGGTAACCATTCTCTGGAACTGCTGGGTCAACAGGATTATAGCCATCATATTGCATTGATAGTTCATAAGAAGTCTGTAATAAGTAAGAAGAAGAAAACCCTGCCGCATTAAGAGGCTGACTTGTGCTACTAGGATTATTACTCAATCCAGTAATAGGAGAAGTAATAGCATTCAACTTATCTGTTAATAATTGGGCTAAATCATCATAAGTATAGTTTCCTGATGCTATTGTTATTGTTGTTGTATATTCCCTCGGCAACATTTCACTCCCAGCAGAATCAGGGTTAATAACTGGTTTGAGGTCGGGCAACTGCCAAGGTTGTAATCTGTTTCCTATTCTTTTTCCATTTTCCGTTACCCCAAATTGAGAAGCACCATTAACAAAAGCTTGGTCGTATGGTTTATTACCATCATAATTCGCATATGCTAAAATAGGTAATTCATCGACTGAAAATTGAACCGCTGGAAATAATAAATTACCTGTGAGTTCTAATGGGTCAACCCATTGTTCAAATTGATACCAGTCCCATTCTTTACCCCAATTTTTACCCCTAAATTCTTCGGCGACATCTTTTGGTGGAATTTTGGGAGCATATGATGGATCAGTCGGTTTATTCGCAAATGTCCCAATTTCTGTTATTAACTGTTGAATACCAGCATTTAAATCTCGTTTAGAAGCAATCGTTACTGGCGGATACATGTCAAATAATTTGGTAGCTCTCTGCGTATTTCCATTAGTATCTTTGTATTGTAAAGCAACCTCAGGATATAGATTGACAGAGCCTGTATCACCACTTAACCATGTGCTATTTAAAGGGATTTTAATTGATTGAAGTTGAACTAAATGGGCATTACCTCCATCTCCAAAATAGTTATACCCATTCGTGTCTGATAGAAAATACCAGTGAGCAAAAGGTGGATTTGGCGATGGTGAGGTCACATTAGGGTTTGCTTTTGCTTTCCACCCTTTAATCGTTGTTCCTTCAATCCATCTTGTGAATACAGCAGTATGGTCGTTTGCTCCTATACCTTCTGCTGGAACAACATATCCTAATGGATAAAATAGGAAATCAATAGTTCCGTTATCTGTTGATAAATTTAATGTTCCATCTAAAATATATTTCTGTTCTAATACTTGACCCTCTCCTGGCGGTAATGTTGCTGGAATACCTAAATCAGGAGAACCAATCAGGTTATAATCCATGATACCAAATTGCGGTTCACCTGTGGTTACAGGTTTTAATTCTACATTAAAGTTTGTCCCTCCTCCTGCAAAAGGATTATTGGTAGTGTTCCAATCAAAAAAAGTGTTTGCTCCTACTTCTGATTGATTTTGAAGAATATAAGTATATCCTTCTGGTCTTTCTCCATCAGGAACAGAGAATTTACCCCATGCTGGAATAGAACCTGGCGTTGATTGCGTGTCTGTCCAATACATACCGTGCTTAACTGTAATGGTTGTTTCATCGGGTTCTACTTTAATAAAATTACTGTCTTGTGCCGATGTGTCGATAAATCCTTTTGTTAAATTAATACTGTCGCCATCGTTTAGGGTGACTTCGTGTTTTAAATTTATGCTGTATGTTCCGTTTGGATCGCCTTGTTGGATTTTCTGTTGTTCTAAAAGGGTGATTATTTTTGTTGCTGGTGTTGGTTGTGGTTCTTGCGATTTAGACATAATATATTATAATAATAGATAATAAAATTGACTTATATATTTTCTCTCTACGATATATAAATGGATAAGGAACTTTATAAACCCTTCAAGTCTTCTGCTAAAAATAAAAAGTATTCAGTTTATGTTATGAAAGATGGTAAGAAAAGATTAATACACTTTGGCGATAGCAGATACGGTCAGTTTAAAGATAAACTCGGTGAATATAAAAAATTAGATACGAATGATGAAACTAGAAAGAAATTATATTATAAACGGTTTGGAACAACGACAGACAAGAACTCTGCTTTATACTGGGCTTCTAAAATACTTTGGTAGAGAGAAATCAATTCTGCGTAATAGAGAGAAGATAATAATATGGATATAATATAGAATGAGTTTTACATTAGACAAAGATAGCGATAATTATGCGACTGATAAATTAGGGTGGGAAATAATTAAAGAATACATACCAAGAGAGAAAATTATATGGTCGCCTTTTTATTGTGATGGTAAGCAGAAAGAATATTTTGCAGATATGGGACTGGATATAATTCATGAAGACAAAGATTTTTTTGATTATACACCCGAATATGATATTATAATCGACAACCCACCTTTTAGTAAATGGTTCGACGTATGTGATAGATTGAAAAAATTAGATAAACCTTTTATAGTTATCGCACCAATAAGGGCGTTTACCACCAAAAAATTCCAGAATTTATTTAAGGAACATTTACAACTAATTATTCCAAATAAAAGACCTACTTTTACTCATTTATTAAATCCTAAAAAAGGATATACGCCACCCTTTGGGACTTGGTATTTCTGTTATAAAATGAATTTACCCAAAGATTTAATATTCATCTAATTATAATTCTGCGTAAGTAGAGAGAAAATAATAATATGGATATAATATAGAATGCTAATTAATGGCGACTGCATAGAAGAGATGAAAAAATTGTCTGATAAGAGTGTCGATTTATTAATATGCGATCTTCCATTTTCTGAAACACATTGTGAGTGGGATACAAAAATAAATCTGGAAGAATTTTGGATTGAGTTTAAAAGAATAAGAAAGTCAAATA
>JABAZC010000012.1 GCA_018608625.1 Flavobacteriaceae bacterium
TTTCATCTGCAAAATTGGAATTAAAAGGAGTGGAAACTCGAATTACACTACCAGGTGTAAAAATAGATTCAGTTCTAATATTATCAATACTTTTATTATAATTGATGTTAGCAAAAATATTAGTGTAATTAAACATGTTAAAGCTGTAGTATGATAAGTTTACGTTATGAGAAAGCGCGCTTTGCAACTCTGGTGATCCAGAAAATAACGAATTATAGTTATTCAAAACTAGTCCGCTTGCAAACTGAGAAACGTCTGTAAACTGTGTTTGCATTCGATATGTTAAATTCAATGTTTCACTTTTTTTGATATCTAATCTCATATTAAAATCAGGAAGAAACCTATAAAAGTTATCTGTGGTTTTGGCACTAAACTGAGTATTAGAAATTGAATACGCATGCGCAGAAACACCAGGAGTAAAAGTGAATTTGCGGTATTTTAAGCGGTAATGCAATCCTAAATAAACATCTGAAAAATCATAAGCAATATCATTAGTTGATAAACCTCCAGCAATTGCAGGGGTTGGATCAAGTACTGACTGATCATCTAAATTTTGAAAGATCTTAGAATCAAATTGCTGACGGCTTACAATGGTTCCAAGTGTAAAATTAATATTACTCTTCTTGTTGAGAATGTTCCAATAGTCTAACTTTGCATCAACTTGATTAGACTGTACTCTCTTTTCCTGAGCTAGATTATAATTTATTTGAGAACCGTTCAAACCTAAATCATTGGCTGTTCCGTTATAATTAGCCTTATCTTCTAGAATGGCGTTATAAAAAGGGTCTTCGTCTTTAATCAAATGCTGAGCCTCAAAAGCAAAAATATTGGTTTCGTTAAGCGTGTAATAATAATTCAAACTTTGATTAAAACTAAATGGATTGATGTCTTCAAGCTGATTAATTGAACCATTAATAGAAGAGTTGAATTGCTGGTCTTGAGAGCTTTTAGATAAATTTCCAAGGGCCTCGTATTCTAGTTGATTGTTAGCATTTGGTTGAAATTTCGTAGAAAGCTTAACCAATCCCAGATCATTATTTTGAATAGTATTACTTTCTGTGTCTTCATTAGGAATCCCTAAGTCAGCATCTGAATATTGAGTACTTCTGTTTTCTTGTAATTCATTTTTAGTGTTCGAAAAGATTGCAAATCCACCAAAATCCAAAGTCTTTTTTGGAGACCAACTAAAATTAGCAGCAGCAAACTTGGTATTAATGTCTTTGGCTCTGTTATTTTGAAGTAATAGTGAGCCAATATCATTATTCCCTAAACTAAGACTAGTTCCGCTATTTTGGCTTGGTGATTTAAATCCACCAGAAAAATTATAATAATCTCGCCTAGAAAAACCAACTTCACCAATATTATTTAAATCTCCAATAAAATTAATGCTATACTCTGGGCTATAATAAAACAATTTTGGTTGGGCTAAGTAAAGGTCATTTGCTTCAGAATCGCCTGCACCAACGGTAATATTTCCAAACCAGAAATTTTTCTTTCCGTCTTTTAACTTAATATTGATGGCTATATTGTCTTGATTATTGGTGACACCTCCTAATTGACCAACTTCAGAGTAGTTTTTTAAAACTTGCACCTTATCTACTGCATTTGAGGGAATATTTTTAGTAGCTAACTTGGTGTCTCCGTCGAAAAAGTCTTTTCCTTCAACCATCAACTTAGTGACTACTTTACCTTCCACTTCTATTTGTCCGTCATCATTAATTTCAACCCCTGGAAGGTTTTTAAGAACATCCTCTAGTTTTCTTTCAGTACCTGTATTAAAGGAATCCGCGTTATAGACTAAAGTATCTCCGCTAATAGTTACTGGCATTTCATAAGTCAGTTCTACTTCATCTAAAGAATTATCCTGAATCATAACAAAATCCTGAGTAATATTATTTTCTTTAGTTTCCAATACCTTATCTAAAGACTTCATCCCTATATAACTTGCTTGTATACTATAGATTGTATTCTTTTTTAAATCCAAACGAAAAAGACCTTCATCATTAGTTATCGCATAAGAATCTAATGTCTTGGTGGCTTTATTAATCGCGATGACGTTTGCTAACTCTAATGGGCTACCTAAACTGTCTCTAATAACTCCTTGAAGTTTAACTTGTGAAAAACTCGCTAGGCTCAGCGATAGGAATATGATTGTGGTAATATATTTCATAGAACTCTTCTTGATTTAAATTGTGTTATTTTCTTCGCTGGTTTCCGCGACCTCTGTACATCGAGCGCATTTCCTCCATTTTTTTTGTTACAATATCATTATATTCTTTACGTGATACCACATCTCCTTTTTCGGGTGCTTCAATTACGTCTTTCTCCTTAGGATTCATTATTATTTTAGAACACAAAATGGTTGTTTTATCTGTATTCACCTCTAAGATTAATCCAGGTAAACCCCAAAAATCTCCTGGACCCTGACTAACTGGAATCTGTGGCGTATACCAAGCAGTTACTTCAATTTCTTTTGGGATTTCGATATCTTCAGAAATATTCGTTGTTTTAGTAGAATCTTTTTTCACATCTGAGCTTTTCGAAGGTTTTTTTCTTCGCATACTTCGCCAGTCAAATTCGTCTACTTTTTTGATTGCTGTAGCTTTCATGCAAAGATATTGACCAATTTGTTTCGTTTCAGTTCCTAACTGCCATTTAAGCTGAGTTAGGGAGTCTGAAATTAAAAATTGTTTTCCAAAAAACTCCTGATCCTGCAAGAACTGTTGTGACTTGACGTTTTTGTATTGCATCCCAGAAGATAAACTGCTGCCCCACATACCAAACCCACGACCCCCACCACCTGGAGCTTCGAGAACCTCGTCTTCTTTATAAGTAGATGATTCTCTATCGAAGGTCAGGATGTATGTTTTCTCAAACATACTACGCATGCGGTCTGCAATTTGCTTCTTTTGGTCTTCACTCATTTTACGACCTCCCCACCCATCCATATCAACAGATGTTTTAGAAAAATAATAGGCTTTCCCTTGAAAGTTTTGGGCGTAGGTTGCTGAAGAAATCAGCAAAACTATTAGTACTATTTGATAAGCTTTGTTTATAAAATTCATTTATATTGATTTTTGATTGAATGCGTTTAAACTATGACAGACGAAACTACACATAGTTTAAATAAAATACGTTAAAATTTATCTAAATTAGTCTATAGACTCAATCTCAATTGAGATGCTATTTCCTTTCCTGTCTTGTTGAAAACTCATTTCCTTTATCTTTTTTTCTACTATTTGATCGTACTTAGATTGTGAAACAGGCTTTCCCTTCTTTGGGGACAGGATTGTAATTGGTTTTTTTGGGTTCAATGTAACTTTACTACATAAAATCACTTTTGAGTCATAATTTAGTTCTAAAATAAGCCCTGGTAGTCCTTGAAATGCACCAGGACCATTACTAATAGGTATTTGAGGAGCATACCAGGCTGTAATTGTTTTACTTTTTTTAGTTGGCTCATCAGAATATGGATTCACTTTGATTAGTTGTTCAGCAGTTGCCTTAAAACAGGTATATTTCCCAATATTTTTAGTGTCGGAATGAAGTTTCCAATCAATTTTCTGAAGAGTATCTTGAATTAGGAAAATCTTTCCCAAAAAATCACTTTGTTTAGTGTATCGCTCATCCTTAATATTTTTATAAAGTATGTCGGTGCCAGAAGATGACATAATAATCATGTCACTTCCAAGAGAAGGTGTCGCAAGCTCTTCATCTTCTTTGTAAACGGATTGTTCCTGATCGAAGGACAAAACGTATGTTTTCTCAAATTGCTTTTGAAGCATGGCCATAATTTCATCTTGCATTCCACCCGCCTGGGTGCTGTCTAGTTCGATTTCTATTTTATCTTTGGTTTTATAGGTGGCTATCCCTTGGAAGTCTTGAGCGCTTAAAATTGAAGAGCCTAAAGAAATTAAAAATACAGCTCTAATAATTATATTCATTGTTAATGGTTTTTTAGAGTCAAAAATAAAAAATACCTAATGGTATATAAATTCACTACAAACTTAGACTCTGAAATCTATAAATTGTTACAACTCTAAACAAAAAATTGTATTTTTAAAGTCGAGATGAAACAACCCACCTATTTCCTATTACTGTTCAGTTGTTGGCTTTTTAGTCAAACTCCTTTAACCGCTAAACTAATTGAATCGACTCCGTTTGAATGGGATAGTTTTGCTGGTGTGGATCAATTTGAATCTTTATATTACTTAAAGTCTAAGGCACTTTTTAAAGAAAACAATCAAAGTTCCCAAAGCTATAGCGATTTAAATAAAGGAGATATTAACGCTGTTTCGACATTCAATGCGTTAAAGTTAGCTTTGTTGTTTAAGGCTTTTAATTCCGTGACACTTTTAGACAATCGGCTCGCTGAGCTAGCTACTATTGATTTTAATTCAATAAATCCATTACGGACAGTCTCCCATATTTCTTATGGAAATGACACAACCTTTTGGCTCTTTGACTCTAACACACTTCAACTAGAATTATTTGATTACAATACATTAACATCTAGAGTTAAAACAGGGCCACTTGAAAGTGAAGTTATAGCGTTAGATAGCGACTATAATTATAGCTGGGTCCTTCTAAAAGATGAATTGCAATGTTATAACTACATGGGAAGTTTGATTGCAAAACTTCCAAACCGAGGGTTTACGGACTTAAAACTATGGAATGGGGGGCTATTTTTAAAAAAAGGAAATACCATTTATTATAAGCCAAAAGAGAGTACAGTTTTTTGGATACTAGACTTATCTAAAATTTTAGTAAAACAGTTTTTTGTAACCAATCAAACCTTGTATATTTATGACGAAGAATTTCTTCATCAGTACCAACTACTAAACAATTAATATTATGCATGTTGCTATTGCAGGAAATATTGGAGCAGGGAAAACTACCCTAACCCAGTTACTAGCGAAACATTACAAATGGGAAGCTCAACTAGAAGATGTTGTTGACAACCCTTATTTAGATGATTTTTACAACCAAATGGAGCGCTGGAGTTTTAACCTTCAGGTCTATTTTTTAAATAGCAGGTTCCGCCAAGTATTGAAAATTCGCGAAAGCGGAAAAAACATTATTCAAGACCGAACCATCTACGAAGACGCAAACATATTTGCGCCTAACCTACACGCAATGGGCTTGATGACAAATCGTGATTTTAAAAACTATTCATCCCTTTTTGGATTAATGGAATCGCTAGTACAGTCACCCGATTTAATTATCTATTTAAGAAGCTCAATACCTAACCTTGTGTCCCAAATTCATAAACGGGGCCGTGACTATGAGAACTCCATAAGTATTGACTACCTAAGCCGCTTAAACGAGCGCTATGAAGCCTGGATACATGGATACACTAAAGGGAGACTACTAATTATTGATGTCGATGATTTGGACTTTGTTGAAAAAGAAGAAGACCTTGGTTTTATCATTAACAAAATCGATGCTGAAATAAACGGTTTGTTTTAATTTTAAATAAAATGAATAAAAAAAACCCTCTATAAATTATAGAGGGTTTTTTTATGATTAATCACTATGGATTAATTTATTTTGAGAAGTTCTACTTCAAAGACCAAGGTTGAGTTAGGAGCAATCTTAGCGCCTGAACCTCTTTGGCCATAAGCTAATTCAGATGGTATAACCAAACGGAATTTATCTCCTACTGACATGAGCTGTAACGCTTCCGTCCATCCTGGAATAACCTGAGAAACACCAAATGTAGTTGGCTCTCCACGCTCTACTGAACTATCAAAAACAGTCCCGTCAGTCAAAGTTCCCGTATAATGTACTGTCACATTATCTTGAGGAGTTGGTGATGATCCTTCGCCTTTACTAAGTACCTCATACTGAAGCCCACTTTCCGTTGTAGTAACCCCTTCTTTTGTTGAGTTTTCTGCTAAATAAGCAACTCCTTCTTCAGCTAAAGCTTTAGTTTTTTTATCGTTAGCTAACTTATTTTTAGCTTTCAACTCTGTGAAATATTTCTGAACAAACTGTTGACCCTCTTCTTGGGTAAGTTCTAAATTATTACTCTCAAAAACATCTTTAAACGATTTAGCTATTACTTTATAATCCATAGACTCTACCCCTTGGTTTTTAGCGGCACTAGCTCCCATTACTCCCCAACTGTAACTGAATTTTTCTAAATCCGATGAATCGTTAGAATTAGAGTGACCACCCAAGATTGGGGCTATTACTAACCCTATTAAACAAGTAAGTTTAATAAGTATATTCATAGAAGGGCCTGAAGTGTCCTTGAAAGGATCTCCAACTGTATCTCCAGTAACTGCTGCTTTGTGAGCTTCTGAACCTTTGTAAGTCATTACTCCATTAATTTCAACACCTGCTTCAAAAGATTTCTTAGCATTGTCCCATGCACCACCGGCATTATTTTGGAAAATAGCCCAAAGCACACCTGACACAGTCACACCAGCCATATATCCACCTAGCATTTCTGCTACTAACATGTTATTATCCTGGTACACTAGTTTACCAACTAAAACAACAAGAATGGGAAATCCTATAGTTAATATTCCTGGCAACATCATTTCTTTAAGAGAAGCCTTTGTTGAAATGTCTACACATTTATCATATTCTGGTTTTCCAGTTCCTTCCATAATTCCTGGAATTTCTTTAAACTGTCTTACCACTTCGTTTACCATTTCCATAGCTGCCTTCCCTACAGCGTTCATTGCCAATGCAGAAAATACAACTGGCACCATTCCACCAACAAATAACATAGCTAAAACAGGCGCTTTGAAAATATTAATTCCATCAATCCCTGTAAATGTTACATACGCAGCAAATAAAGCTAATGATGTTAATGCGGCAGATGCAATTGCAAATCCTTTTCCAGTTGCAGCAGTTGTATTACCAACAGCATCTAAAATATCTGTTCTTTCCCTAACAATAGGATCTTGCTCGCTCATTTCAGCAATACCACCTGCATTATCAGCAATTGGCCCAAAAGCATCGATCGCTAATTGCATAGCAGTTGTTGCCATCATTGCAGAAGCCGCTAAAGCAACTCCATAAAATCCAGCTAAAGCATATGATGCCCATATGGCAGCTGCAAACAATAATATAGAAGAAAATGTAGAGATCATACCAGTCGCTAAACCAGCAATGATATTTGTCCCTGCTCCTGTGCTTGATTGTTGTACAATCTTTAAGATTGGCTTAGAACCTAGCCCTGTATAATACTCTGTAAAAGCTGAAATTCCAGCACCCACAACAAGTCCTACTAAACAAGCATAAAATACTCTCATTGAAGATATGTCTTGTAATCCTTCTCCGAAAAATTTCATTTGCATTGTTTCTGGTAACATCCAAGTCACTAATCCAAAACAGGCTCCAGCAACCATAACGATTGATGCCCAGTTTCCAATATTTAAAGCTCTTTGTACGTCAGCCTCTTTTGCATCATTTGAAGAAATTTTGACTAGTAAAGTCCCTATAAGTGAAATTATAATTCCAACTCCAGCAATAGACATTGGCAATAAAATGGGGCCAATTCCGCCAAAAGCATCTTCAATAGCACCTCCCATATCTTTTATTACATAGTTTCCTAAGACCATAGCAGCTAATACCGTTGCTACATAGGATCCAAATAAATCGGCTCCCATTCCCGCAACATCTCCAACATTATCCCCAACATTATCAGCAATCGTAGCTGGGTTTCTAGGATCGTCTTCAGGAATATCAGCTTGAACTTTTCCTGCTAAATCCGCACCTACATCAGCTGCTTTTGTATAAATTCCACCACCAACTCTTGCAAATAAAGCAATAGATTCAGCTCCTAATGAAAAGCCAGCTAAGGCTTCTAAAACAACAGTCATTTGATCCGTATTTGTCCATTCACCACCCATGAATTTATGATAGAATATAATAAAGAACAAGGTTAAACCTAAGACTGCTAAACCAGCAACTCCTAATCCCATAACAGTACCGCCACCAAAAGACACCTTCAATGCATTTGGCAAACTTGTTTTTGCAGCTTGCGTAGTTCTAACATTTGTTTTGGTTGCAATTTTCATACCCATATTTCCTGCAAATGCTGAAAAGATAGCCCCAATAACAAACGCAAATACAATTAAATAAGTTGTTTGCATATAAAAAGCAATTCCAGCTAAAACAATACTAGCTCCAATTACAAAATAGGTAAGTAATCTGTACTCAGCATTTAAAAATGCCAAAGCACCTTCATAGATGTGGTCTGAGATTTCTTTCATTTTCCCATCTCCTGCATCTTGTTTCATTACCCAAGATTTTTTGATTAGCATGTACGCTAACCCTAATATTGCCATTGCAACTGGCATCCAAATCATCATTGATTCCATAGTGTAATTTTGTTTATTTTAACGGGCGTAAATGTACTAAAATGATAATAAACTAAAAAACCTAATTTGAGATAATTATGATCCTTCTATATTAAAGATCAAAATAAGAGGTTTTAAAGAAGTGAATTTTAGATGCATAATTACTAAATCCTTGGAGATACCCCAACTCTAAGCCCAAAGTTTGGTGAATAGTTGTTTGGATTATCAAATTCAGATCGCTAGGTACTATAAACATGAAGAATCTTTAAGTTACCCAAGCCTATATTTTCTACACAAAATCCATATTCATAACATAGAGCTATGAGGTCATCTGTAATGAAAAAATGAACACTAAATGAAATGTTTTTCATAAGTTTATCCTCCATTAAAAATTAGTCTAATGGAGAGATTTCGTGTGTAAATAAGTTATTTATACAGAACTTTCTTAACAGCCCTCACTACATCATCGCTGTTAGGTAACCACTCTTTTAGAAGTACCGGAGAATAAGGTGCAGGTGTATCAGCGGTGTTTATTTTTATAATTGGAGCATCTAGATGATCAAAAGCTTTCTCTTGAACTTGATATGTTATTTCAGTAGACACATTACCAAATGGCCAAGCCTCTTCAAGGATCACCAAACGATTTGTTTTCTTAACCGATTCTAATATCGTATTAATATCTAAAGGACGTACGGTTCTTAAATCGATAACCTCACAAGAAATTCCTTCCTTTTCTAAGGCATCTGCAGCAGCATATGCTTCTTTAATTATTTTTCCAAAGGATACAACAGTCACATCGGAACCTTCCCTTTTGATATCCGCAACTCCAATAGGTAATATGTATTCTCCTTCCGGGACTTCTCCTTTATCCCCGTACATCTGCTCGCTTTCCATAAAAATTACAGGATCGTCATCTCTTATGGCAGCTTTTAAAAGCCCTTTAGCATCATACGGGTTTGAGGGCACCACAACCTTAAGGCCTGGGCAGTTTGCAAACCAGTTTTCAAAAGCCTGAGAGTGTGTGGCTCCTAATTGACCAGCAGACCCCGTTGGACCTCTAAACACAATTGGGCACTTAAACTGACCTCCAGACATTTGTCTTATTTTGGCAGCGTTATTTATAATTTGATCAATCCCTACTAAAGAGAAATTAAATGTCATAAACTCAACGATAGGGCGATTGCCTGTCATGGTTGATCCAACAGCAATTCCTGAAAATCCTAGTTCCGCAATTGGTGTATCGATTACTCTTTTAGCACCAAACTCATCTAACATTCCTTTTGAAGCTTTATAAGCACCATTATATTCTGCTACTTCTTCTCCCATTAAATAAATGCTACTATCACGACGCATTTCTTCACTCATGGCTTCGCAAATTGCCTCTCTAAATTGAATTGTTTTCATTAATTGAATTTTATGAGGGACAAAAATAAGAATAATACTCAATTATAACTGAAACATTTTACTAAAATTTACTATGCATGCATAGGAAGTGTGAGGTTTTTTAATTACTTTTGAAGTCAACTATTATTAGAATAAAAAATCGAGAATATGAAGATATTAGTCTGTATTAGTCATGTCCCTGACACGACTTCTAAAATTAATTTTACTGACGAAAACTCCAAGTTTGAATCTAACGGCGTACAGTTTGTTATAAATCCAAATGACGAATTTGGATTGACCCGCGCAATGTGGTTTAAAGAAAAACAAAACGCAAGCATAGATGTTATTAGTGTTGGGGGTCCCGAAACAGAGCCCACCTTAAGAAAGGCTCTTGCAATTGGAGCGGATACAGCAATTCGAGTCAATGCCAGCACCCCTGACGGCCTTTCGGTAGCCACACATTTGGCTGACGTTGCTAAAAAAGGGAGTTACAATCTAATTATTGCAGGTCGTGAATCCATTGACTACAATGGCGGAATGGTACCGGGAATGTTAGCAGCAATGTTAAATGCTAATTTTGTGACCAATTGCATTAGCTTAGAAATTGAAGGAACAAGTGTGACAGCCATACGTGAAATTGACGGAGGTAAGGAAACACTCTCTACAATTTTACCCCTAGTAATTGGTGGGCAAAAAGGCCTAGTTGAAGAAAGTGACTTAAGAATCCCTAACATGAGAGGAATTATGATGGCACGAAAAAAACCACTTAAAGTTGTTGAACCTGAATCGGATAATTCAGCAACTAGCTCAGTCTCTTTTGAAAAACCAGCTCCCCGAGGCGCTGTTAAATTAGTAGAAGCTAACAACATTGATGAGTTGATCAGTCTTCTTCACAACGAAGCTAAAGTTATTTAATTAATTCTAAAAAAAAGAAAAATGTCCGTTTTAGTATATACCGAATCCCATCAAGGAAATTTTAAAAAAGCTGCTTTAGAAGCAGCTTCATATGGAAAAGCCGTAGCAGAAGCTATGGGCACCACTTTAACCGCTGTCACATTTAAAGCAAATGACGCATCAAAATTGAAAGAATATGGAGTTGACAAAGTCTTAAATATAGAGTCTATCAACGACTTTAACGCCATAATTTATGCAGATGCCATAAAGCAAGCTGCAGAAAAAGAAAATACAACCGTAGTTATATTAAGCGCTAGTGCTGATAGCAAATATATTGCACCGCTATTAGCGATTAACCTTAACGCAGGGTATGTGTCAAATGTAGTCACAACTCCATCAAGCTTAAACCCTTTTACCGTAAAACATACTGCATTTACAAATAAAGCTTTTTGTAATACTGAAATCTCAACAACGATAAAAATAGTGGGGGTTTCTAACAATTCATTTGGCTTGGTAGAAAAGACTGCTTCTGCACAAATGGAAGTCTTCTCACCTATTTTGGCAGAGTCTTCAACAATAGTTACCTCAATAGATAAAGCAAATGACAAAGTAACTATTGCAGATGCTGAAGTAGTTGTATCAGCAGGACGCGGATTAAAAGGCCCTGAAAACTGGGGGATGATAGAGGAGCTAGCCGAGGTTCTTGGTGCTGCAACTGCATGCTCAAAACCTGTTTCTGATTTGGGATGGAGACCACATAGTGAGCATGTTGGGCAAACAGGAAAGCCTGTCGCCACAAACTTGTATATAGCAATTGGAATTTCTGGAGCTATTCAGCATTTAGCAGGAATTAATGCCTCTAAAATAAAAGTGGTCATCAATACCGATGCAGAAGCACCGTTTTTCAAAGCTGCTGACTATGGCATTGTAGGAGACGCCTTTGAAGTCGTTCCTAAATTAATAGAAAAATTAAAAGTTTTCAAAGCTAAAAACGCATAAATTATAAATCCTATAACCCCATTCGGAACATTATTTTTTTATAATGTTTATCAAAAACTTATTTGTTAAGGGTTTGGTTCTTTACTAATTTAAACTGTTCTTTGTGTTATAACTTATGAGTTTAATTCGTCTCAAAATAAAAGGTATATCATACAGTCAAACTCAAAGCGGTGCTTACGCTTTGATTTTGAGTGAGGTTGATGGAAAACGAAAATTACCGATTGTTATTGGGGCTTTTGAAGCCCAATCTATTGCTATTGCGCTTGAAAAAGAGATTCAACCACCAAGACCCTTAACACATGATTTATTTAAAAACTTTTCAGATCGTTTTGATATTGTTGTAAAACAAGTTATCATTCACAAGCTGGTAGATGGCGTATTTTATGCATCTCTGATATGTGAACGCGACAAAATTGAAGAAGTTATTGATGCGAGAACCAGCGATGCAATTGCATTATCATTACGTTTTTCAGCCCCTATATTTACTTACAAAAACATTTTAGAAAAGGCTGGGATTATTTTAAAAAATGACCACGAAAAAGTAGAGAGTGATGCATCAACAAAAGAAAGTCTACTGTTTGATGATTTAGAACTTGAAGCAGAAGAAACCGAGACAGAAAAAGACAGTCACCAACATAGATCAATTGACCAATTACGCGAATTACTAACAAAGGCCGTCGGAAATGAAGACTATGAAACGGCAGCTAAAATAAGAGATGAGATCTCAAAAAGATAATCCATAACAATATGAAAAAACTAATTCTTATTCTAATTGTGTTGTTTGTAAATACTCATTCAATCTTGGCGCAAGAAGTTAGCTACGAAATTATAGCAAATCAAGGATTTACTTTAAATAGTTTTTTAAGAGGGCTTTTGGGGATGTTTGTATTGATCTTAATTTCGTACCTATTGAGCGCTAACAGAAAAGCAATTAATTGGAGAACAGTAATCTTTGGGCTTGGAGCTCAAATAATTTTAGCGATTGGCGTACTTAAAATCTCATTTATACAAGGTTTCTTTGAATGGGTAGGAAGTTTATTTATCGCCGTTCTGGACTTCACTCTTGAAGGTACAAAATTTTTATTTGCTTCCTTTTCATCTGGTGAAATTGAAGCACCTCTAGTGACCTTTGCTATTTCTATATTACCAACCGTTATTTTCTTTTCTGCACTCACATCTGTATTGTTTTACTTAGGGATCATTCAACGCGTTGTTAAAGGATTGGCATGGTTGTTAAGCAAACTTTTACAAGTTTCTGGAGCAGAAAGTTTAAGTGTTGCCGGAAATATATTTCTGGGACAGACGGAATCGCCTTTAATGATTAAAGCCTATTTAGAAAAAATGAACCGTTCAGAAATCTTGTTAGTAATGATTGGAGGAATGGCAACCGTTGCAGGTGGTGTTTTGGCAGCTTACATAGGCTTTCTTGGAGGTGACGACGAAGTCTTACGTCTTTTTTACGCGAAACACTTACTAACAGCTTCTGTAATGGCAGCGCCTGGTGCTATTGTCATTTCAAAAATGCTTTACCCACAAGTAGAAGCTATTGACAATGAAATTAGCATCTCACAAGAAAAGATTGGGTCAAACATATTAGAATCCATTGCAAACGGAACAACCGAAGGTTTGAAATTAGCACTAAATATTGGTGCTATGCTTTTGGTGTTTTTAGCATTCATCGCTATGATTAACGGCATCCTAGGATGGATTGGAGATTGGACCACACTAAATGACTGGGTCGCTTCAAACACTTCTTACAAAACCTTTTCACTTGAGTTTATTTTAGGATATGCGTTTGCTCCACTAATGTGGCTCATTGGGATTGCGAAAGAAGATATTGCGCTAATGGGGCAACTGCTTGGAATTAAGTTAGCAGCGAGTGAATTTGTTGGATACATACAGTTGGCAGAACTAAAAAACCCACTGAACATACTGCACTTAAAATATGAAAAGTCGATAATAATGGCAACCTATATGCTCTGTGGCTTCGCTAATTTTGCATCCATAGGAATTCAGATAGGTGGAATTGGATCCTTGGCTCCAGGGCAGCGAAAAACACTTTCAGAATTTGGTATTAAAGCACTCATTGGAGGGACTATCGCATCACTTTTGTCCGCGACTATTGCTGGCGCAATTATCGGGTAAATAGTTAATAACTTTTGAAATTATTACAAGCTTCAATTTCTTTAATATTGACGCTTTTTTATATTTTTACATATATAAAATCATTTTATAATGAAGCAGTATTTAGACCTTGTGTCACATGTCTTAGAAAATGGAAATGAAAAAGGAGACCGCACCGGCACTGGGACTAAGAGCGTGTTTGGATACCAAATGCGATTCGACTTAAGTGAAGGATTTCCAATGGTAACCACTAAAAAACTTCACCTTAAATCTATTATTTATGAGCTACTTTGGTTCTTGAAAGGGGATACAAATATTGACTACTTGACTGAGAATGGCGTCAAAATATGGAACGCTTGGGCAGATGAAAACGGAGATCTAGGCCCCGTTTATGGCCATCAATGGCGTAACTGGAATAGTGATGAGATTGATCAAATAACAGAAGTCATCGAAACCTTAAAAACCAATCCGAACAGCCGTCGAATGCTAGTTTCGGCTTGGAATCCGTCGGTGCTTCCAGACACCTCAAAATCATTTAGTGAAAATGTAGCCAACAACAAAGCTGCACTGCCCCCATGCCATGCTTTTTTTCAGTTTTATATCAATGACGGAAAATTATCTTGTCAGCTTTACCAGCGTAGTGCAGATATCTTTTTAGGGGTTCCCTTTAACATTGCTTCATATGCACTATTCACTATGATGATCGCTCAAGTTTGTGGCTATGAGGCTGGAGAATTCATACACACATTTGGAGATGCGCATATTTACAGCAACCATATAGAACAAGTAGAAACACAGCTTTCTAGAGACCCTCGTCCGCTTCCAAAAATGATACTAAACCCCAAAATAACAAACCTCTTCGACTTTGCATTTGAAGACTTCACCTTAGAAGACTACGATTCGCATCCACACATCAAGGGAGCTGTTGCCGTATAATTTAATAGAAACACTTACTTCTCCCTTTACATAACACCAACTCTATTGAAAACTATAAATCAAACATCTAAATTAACTCTAATTGTCGCTGTTTCAGAAAACAATGTAATAGGCAAAGACAATGATTTAATTTGGCGCTTGAGAAAAGACCTGCAACGTTTCAAAGCGCTGACTACTGGACACTGCATCATAATGGGGCGTAAAACCTTTGAAAGCTTTCCCAAACCTTTGCCTAACAGAACCCATATTGTTATCACAAGACAACTAAATTACAAAGTTCCTGATGGAGTTACAGTTGTAAACTCATTAGAAGCAGCTATTGAAGCTTCAAAAGAAGACCCTTGTCCCTATATTATTGGGGGAGGAGAAATCTACAAACAAGCAATAAACTCTGTAGATCTTATTGAGCTCACAAAAGTACATCACACTTTTGAAGGAGACACTTTTTTTACTGAGATAGATAATACCTCTTGGGAAGAGATAAATTGTATATACAACGAAAAAGATGACTTTCATAAATACCCTTTTTCATTCATAACTTACAAAAGACGCTAACTAATTCTATTTAGATACAACTAAAACTATAACACATGAAAGCATATATATTTCCAGGACAAGGGGCTCAGTTTTCGGGAATGGGTCTTCCTCTTTATGAAGGCTCATTACTTGCAAAATCTTTATTTGAACAAGCAAATGACATTTTAGGATTTAACATAACAAAAATAATGTTTGATGGAAGTGTTGAAGATTTAAGGGAGACTAAGGTTACACAACCAGCGATATTTTTGCATTCAGTAATTCTAGCTAAGAGTTTAGGTGAGCGTTTTCAACCAGCTATGGTTGCAGGACATTCTCTTGGTGAGTTTTCAGCCTTAGTCGCAAATGGCACACTCCCTTTTGAAGATGGCCTTAAGCTCGTTTCTCAAAGGGCACAAGCCATGCAAAAAGCGTGTGATTCGACAGAAGGAACTATGGCAGCAGTATTGGGACTAGAAAACGAAATTGTTGAGCAAACATGTGAATCTATTGACGGAATTGTCGTCGCTGCCAACTATAACTGCCCGGGTCAATTAGTGATTTCGGGAGCTGTTGACGCTATTAATACCGCCTGTGATAAACTGAAAGAAAAAGGAGCGCGTAGGGCACTTGTACTTCCAGTGGGAGGCGCCTTTCATTCTCCGTTAATGGCACCTGCAAAGGAACAGCTAGCAGCAGCTATAGAAAACACAACGTTTCACACCCCTATTTGTCCTATTTATCAAAACGTAACGGCACTGCCTATTTTAAATGAATCAGAGATTAAAATGAATTTAATTTCTCAACTAACAGCGCCTGTAAAGTGGACGCAATCGGTTCAGCAAATGATTATAGATGGCGGAACCGAATTTATTGAAGTTGGGCCAGGAAATGTTCTTCAAGGACTGGTTAGAAAAATAAACAGAGAGATGGACACAAAAGCAGCAACAATTGAAAATTAAAATCAATGAATAGAAGAACCTTGTTAATCCTTATCCTTGTTATTTTCAATATTGGTTTAGATCAGTTTTCTAAAGTTCAAGTCCGCGAAAAAATTGTTCCAGGATCGAGAACAGAGCTTATTGGACCGCAACTGCAATTGATGAATGTTGAAAATTCTGGTGCTTTCTTGAGTATGGGGAGTGATTCAAGACCAGCCGTTAAACTTATTTTTCTGCTTATTATTCCGGTGATTGTTTTAGCAATTGTATTGTATTATGTCGTCACAAATAATATGCTTGATAAGAAATCAATTGTAGGATTTAGTTGTATCGCTGGTGGAGGAATTGCTAACGTCTATGATCGGTTTATGTACGGATCTGTAACTGATTTTCTTTTCATGGATTTTGGAGGCATATTCAAAACTGGTGTCTTTAATATCGCCGACCTATCAGTAACAACAGGAATGGTTTTGTTATTGATATCTTCATTCCTGAATAGACCCTCTAAAAAAGCAGAAGCACCTAACTAAGTTCTATTTAGAAAATCAATTATAGTAGAAGTAATAAAATCAATCTGGTCGTCGTCTAATTCAGTATGCATTGGCAATGAAATTACTTCATTAATTAGAGTGTTTGTCACCTTAAAATCTGCATCATTATAACGATCATCTAAATACGCTTTTTGTTTGTGTAATGGTATGGGATAGTAAACGCCGCATGGAATGTCCTTTGCTTGTAAATATGCCACTAAAGAATCTCTATCTGCATCCTGTATCTTTAGGGTGTACTGATGAAACACATGACAGTCGCAGTTATCACATATTGATTCACACCCATTCCCTGCTTTTGGAGTGATTATGTTTTTGTGGTTTTTAAAAGCTGCATTGTATCTTCGGGCCGCTGATTGACGTGCATTATTGTAGGCATCAAGCTTGGGAAGTTTCGCATCTAAAACGGCTGCTTGTATGGAATCTAGCCTTGAATTCACTCCGACTACATCGTGGTGATATCGCTTATACATCCCGTGGTTTACAATTCCTCTTATGGTATGAGCTAAGTCATCATCATTAGTAAAAATAGCACCTCCATCTCCGTAGCAACCTAAGTTTTTAGAAGGAAAAAAAGAAGTTGATGCTACATGGCCGACAGTTCCAGCTTTGGACTTTGTGCCATCTTGGGATGTGTAATTAGAACCAATAGCTTGTGCATTATCTTCAATAACAAATAAATCATGAGCGTTTGCAAGCTCCATAATAACATCCATATTAGCACATTGGCCAAATAAATGCACTGGTACAATTGCTTTTGTTTTTGGAGTAATCGCTTTTTTAATCGCTTCAATATCTATATTAAATTTATCAGGGTCCACGTCTACCAAAACAGGTGTAAGTCCCAATAAAGCAATTACTTCAACAGTCGCTGCAAAAGTAAAATCCGCAGTAATAACTTCATCACCTGGCTTTAACCCCAACCCCATCATTGCGATTTGCAACGCATCCGTTCCGTTTGCACAAGGGATGACGTGCTTTACTCCTAAGTAGGCCTCCAAATTGGCTTGAAACTCCTTAACTTTAGGTCCATTAATGAATGAAGCAGTATCAATAACCTCCTGAATAGAGGAATTAACCAGTTCTTTTATAGGCGCATATTGACCTTTAAGGTCAACCATTTGAATTTTTTTCATTTCTTTAAATATCAATTTCAAGTAATCACTATTACCATCAACAAAAATACAAAATTACCAATGCTTAGTCATGAAATTAATATAAAGAATGTATTTTTGCTACAAAATAAAACCCTATTGAGCCTTTTTTATAACATCACAATTAAACTCTTATCTTTTTTAGCTTTCCTTTTAGGAGGTATTCATAAAAAGCTGCGATTAGGTCAAAAGGGGCGCAAAGAAAGCTTGCAATTATTAAAACAAAGCCTTAGCCCTAGTGATAAGGTCATATGGCTACATTGTGCTTCTTTAGGAGAATACGAGCAGGGACTGCCTGTTTTTGAAGCGCTTAAAACACACTACCTAGAACACAAGTTTGTACTCACTTTTTTCTCCCCTTCAGGCTATGAAGTTCGAAAAAAAAACCCAATTGCAAACCTTGTTGTTTACCTGCCTTTAGATAATAAAAGTACTGTGGACTCATTTTTGAATATTACAAATCCTAAGCTAGTGGTGTTCGTGAAATATGACCTCTGGCCTAATTATTTACAAGAGTTAAAACGGCGCCATATAACCACGGTATTAATCTCAGCTTTATTTAGATCCTCACAACCTTACTTTAAGAGCTATGGCGGTTGGTTTAAAAAATTACTTTTTACGTTTGACCATATTTTTATTCAGGACTCAGAGTCTAAAGCACTACTAGAGTCAATAGGATACACTCGCTGTAGTCTATCAGGGGATACTCGATTTGACCGAGTTCGAAATCAATTAAAAACAGACAACAGTCTAGATTTTATTGCAAAGTTTAAAGACACGAAGACTTGTATTGTAGCAGGAAGTACCTGGCCGGAAGACGATGTATTGCTCATTGACTACATTAATGCTAGCAGTGACAGTATCAAATTTATTGTCGCACCGCATAACATTGATCCAAAGCAAATTAATAGGATGCTTAAAAAGATTCAAAAACCTGCATTACTTTACTCAAACTACAAAAATGAAACTCTAGAAAACAAGTCCGTATTTATTATAGATACCGTTGGTTTGCTAACCAAGATATACAACTACGCTGACATTGCTTACATCGGCGGTGGAATGGGCTCATCTGGGCTACATAACACACTAGAGGCCGCTACTTTTGGAGTCCCTATTGTGATCGGGAAAAACTATCAAAAATTCCCTGAAGCTAAAGCCATGCTTATTAAAGGCGGGCTATTTAGTATTAGCAACCACGTGAGCCTTCAAAAAACACTAGACAGACTAGTAGTAAACCCTCAAGAAAGAAAGGAATTAGGCCAAACAAACAAGGACTATATTACGCAAAACAAGGGAGCTACTGAACATGTAGTGGCAGAAATAACAAAGCTGTACTAAGGAGTATTATTGATATACTTTTACGTAATCTATCACAAAATCTTGAGGGAAAATAGTATCATCTACTTCTGATCCTCCAAAGTTTCCGCCAATTGCTAAGTTTAAAATAATATAAAACGGCTTATTAAAGGGCCATGTTTTATCATTTTTAATTTTTGGAGAAAATGAGTAAACCAAAAGATTATCAATATAGAACTCAATTTGACTAGCATCCCATTTAGTCTTGTAAACATGAAACCCTTCTTCAATAGAGTCAATGCTCGTAATTTGGGTGTTGAATGACTGTCCGTAACTTTCGGGAGTATGTAATGTTGTGTGAATTTCTCCAGGGGATTTCCCAACATACTCCATAATATCAATTTCGCCACAAGCTGGCCATGTATTGGAGTCTATGTCGTGTCCCAACATCCAGATCGCTGGCCACAAACCCTTACCTTTTGGGAGTTGTGCCTTTACTTCAATTGTTCCGTATGTAAATTCAAATTTATCTTTGGTTGTTATCCTACCAGAGTAATAGTTGTCCACATGTTTTGTTGCTGAAATCACAAGTTGATTGTTGACTGTTATGACATTACTTTTAGCATACACTTGCCATTCATTGTTGCCCCAACCACAAAGGCTTGGACACCCATCACCAAGGTCATAGGACCAGCTATTTAAGTCTAACATACCTTGATTGAATTCGTCAGAGAAAACAAGTTTAGAAGTTGACAAATCAGTCTCTCCAGAAAAAGTCAATGATAGTAATAGTACAAGAACTCGAAAAATCATTTATAATGTAATTGTGGCTTTAAGATTGGCATTAGAATTACCTCCAACAAAAATTGAAAAATCGCCTGACTCCAGTATAAAATTTCCATCATTATCATAAAAACCAAGCTCTTTCTCTGAAAGTGTAAATGAAACTTCCTGAATTTCGTTTGGCTCAAGGCTAACAAGCTCAAACCCTTTTAGTTCTCTAACTGGGCGTGTCACACTTGCGAAGTGATCTCTTATGTAGAGTTGCACCACTTCTTTACCTGTTTGTTTTCCGGAATTTTTTAGTGTGACAGACACTTGAACTTCCTTTTCAGAAACGACTAATGTTTTTAGATTGCTATATTCAAATGAGGTATAACTCAATCCGTAGCCAAAAGGGTACAATGGAGAATTTTCCTCGTCTTCGTAGTGTGACCAAAACACGCCAGGGGCACCCGTTGGACGGCCTGTGTTTTTATAATTGTAATAAATAGGGACTTGACCCACAGCTCTAGGAAAACTCATTGGTAGCTTTCCACTTGGGTTATAGTCACCATAAAGAACCTGTGCAATGGCATTTCCGCTCTGAGTTCCTAACTGCCAAGCCTCAACAATTGCCGGTAAATTTTCGTGATGCCAATTTAAGACCAGAGGCCTTCCGTTATTAAGAACTAGCACAATATTCTTGTTAACCTTATATATTGCCTCAAGCAGTTCCTGTTGGACGCCTGGCAATCCTAATTTAGTTCGACTTCGACCTTCACCACTTTGATATCCAATTTCTCCTAAAACCATTACAACAACATCAGCAGATTTGGCGGCCTCGATTGCTTGAGGGAATTCACTTTTATCTGTCGTGTTGATTTGAACCTGAGCCGTAAATGCAGTGTAACCAACACTAACATCGGCTCCTTTAGCATAAGTTAATTTGTTTTCTTTATAGGCCTGCATACCCTCTAAAACGGAAACAGCTGAGTGATCTTTGGCTGCGATCCTCCAATTCCCCAGAGGACTATTTTTGTCTGCTGCTAAAGCACCAATTAAAGCTATTTTTTGGCCTTGCTTTTTTAAGGGTAATAATTGATTATCATTTTTTAAAAGTACGATTGACTTTTTTGCCAAGTCTAAAGCAGCCTCATGAAAGGCTTGTTGCCCAATAACTTCTTTTTCTCGTACCTCATCACAGTACTTATAGGGATCTTCAAAAAGCCCTAACTCGAATTTAACTTTTAAAATTCGTTTGACAGCGTCGTCAATGAAAGACTCCTGCACTTTGCCTTCTCTAACTAAGCCTGCTAGTTCTTTCACGTATAAGTGTGATTCCATGTCCATGTCGGCCCCTGAATTGGCCGCTATCATAGCCGCTTCTTTACCGTCTTTAGCAAGACCGTGAGAGGACATCTCATCAATAGAGCCCCAATCGGTAACTACAAAACCATCAAAAGCCCACTTGCCTTTTAGTACTTCTCTTTGTAAATATTCATTTCCCGTAGCCGGAATTCCATTCAGCACATTAAAAGCATTCATAAAGGTTCTTACCCCCGCATCGACAGTGGCCTGGAATGGAGGAAAGATCATATTATTTAAAGTGGAAGTTCCAACATCGACAGTATTGTACTCTCGTCCGGATTCAGAAAACCCATAACCAGCAAAGTGCTTTGCACAAGCTGCAATAGTGGTGTGTTCTGATAAATCAGTACCTTGAAATCCAAGAACACGTGCTTTAGCAATTTTAGAGCCTAAATAAGGGTCTTCACCTGCACCTTCCATCACACGACCCCATCTTGCGTCACGAGTAATGTCTACCATGGGAGCAAATGTCCAGTTGATTCCAGCTGCGGCGGCTTCTTCCGCTGCAACTTCAGATGATTTTCTAATCGCCTCTAAATCCCAGCTCGCGGACTCTGCCAAGGGAATTGGGCTAATAGTTTCATAACCATGAATTACATCAAAACCTATAATTAAGGGAATTCCTAGACGAGATTCTTCAACTGCAATTTTTTGAACACTTCGCACATTTTCTACTCCTCTTACATTAAGCATGGATCCTACATAGCCTTTTCTAAGGTGTTCGTACTTTTCAGCAGCATCTCCAGTCTTAGGGGCTGGACCAGTAAGGTCCCAAAAACCAACGTATTGATTCATTTGCCCTACTTTTTCTTCAAGTGTCATCCGCCCAAGCAACTCATTCACTTTTTCATCTATATTTTCAATAGAAGTAACCCTAGAACTAATTGACAAATTTGAATTAGAATTACTACAAGAAATTAAACTAAGAAAAACGCCAATTAAAAGAATATTTAGTTTTAATGCCTTCATAATACTATTGATAAACTCTTATATAGTCAACAAGCATAGAGTCTGTGGTGAAATTAGGGTCAATATCCCCTCCGTTGGTTCCGCCCATCGCGACATTGAATATGAAAAAGAAATTAGCGTCAAAAGGCATTGCGTCGTTCGTGTTCATTGAATAAAACTGAACGTCATCTAATAAAGCTTTGACACTAGAATCAGTCCATATCAAAGAATAAACATGAAACTCTGTGGGTGTACTTATATCAACAGGTTGTCCATAACTAGCAGTGTTACCATTATTATTCCAATGACAAGTTGACTGAACATAAGATTTATCTTCAAATTGCTCCATAATATCAATTTCTCCACAGTGAGGCCAACCAACTGAGCTGTAATTAGCCCCCAACATCCAAAGAGCAGGCCAAGTACCAGCAACTGAGGGTAGTTTGGCACGAATGTCAACACGACCATATTTAAAGTCAAATTTGTTCTGCGTAGTAATTCTGGCAGAAGTAAAAGTGTTATTAGATCCTTTTATGACTTTAATATTTAAAATTCCGTTTTCTTTATAAATATTATTGGAGCTATTAGTATAAGTTTGAACTTCTTGATTCCCCCAGCCGCCACCGCCAGTCTCATAATTCCAATGATTAGTGTTAATCGACCCATTTCCATCAAATTCATCTGACCAAACAAGTCCATCAGTATTTCCTGATCCACCTCCGCCAGAGTCTTGATCAACAAAAATAGTTATATTTTGAATTTTACTAATGCGTTCATCTGTACTAGAGTAAGCATAAATAGTAACTGGAAATTGGTTTATTCCTTGAGAATTAACTGTGTATGTAAAGTTCCCACTTGAGTTTTGAACTTCATCAGCCGTATCAACTTTAAAGCCAAAACTAACAGCGTTGTCTGCAGTTGCTGTGAGGTTAAAAACACCAGATCCATCACCATCAGGGTTTTCTGAATTTTGTCCTTGTATATCCAATATGACTACTAAATTTGAAGGCAAATCAGTTTGACTTCCGCTGCCTCCACTGCCTCCGCCATCAGGGGGTGTAATAGACCCTCCATCATCAGGCGAACAGCTTGCTGTTAATAGTATTAATAAAAAAAGGTTAATTTTTTTCATTGAAACAAATTTATAGTTTATGTAAAAAAGAGGCAATAATTTTGCCTCTTTTTTTAATTGGTTCTTTTAAATATTACTATTCTGCCACTAGAATCATCCACCAAGTGAACTCTCCAGCTCCGTCTACAGTTCTGATGTATAACTCATTTTCGTTGTAATCCCACAATTCGTATGTATGATTACCACCAGTATAATAAGTGAAAAATGCTTGGTTTGTTAATTTTATAGAAATCTGTCCTGGATCAATAATGTTCCAGTTTTCCGTATAATCAGCGTATTCATAATTTAGAATATCAGCACCATCTTCGCCACCAGTTCCATTATTCCCTAAATCAGCATATACTTGAGCCGATCGACCAAAGATAGTTCCGTTAGTAACATGGTTGATGGTTCCATCAGAATTAAAAGTCCAACGGTCATCATACGTGCCAGTGCCGACTTTATCGTCAGGACCTGCCCCATACCACTCGCATGGTATTAAACCGCCTACTGGTCCTAATCCAAAATGCTGTCCAACCTCAGATTTGACTCTCCATGTTTTTGAGCTACCACCCGTTAAGGCTAAAATCAAATCAGCTGGAGGAGTATATGTAACTAAAACTTCAATTGAGAAAGTCGTTGAAGTAGGGCTTCCAGCAGTACCGTATGCAACAACCGTTACATCATAGCTATTTAAACCAACGCTATAAAATGTTTTTTCTATAACTCCTGAAGCCACCATTTCTTCTGCTCCATTAATTATAAATTTATATGAAATAGCATCGTTTGCAGTAGCAACGAAGTTTACAACACCACTTCCATCTCCATTAGGGTTATCAGTATCAGTGCCGACAACATCAATGGAAACTTCAAGGTTAGTAGGCGAAGTAACATCGCCAAATTCATAAGTATCTTCCTCACATGCTGTAAAAAGCACTAGGGTTAGACATAAACTGATAAAATATTTTATGTTTTTCATGTTTTCTGTTTTTAAATTTTAGTAAGTGAGAATCTCCACCAAACACCCGAACCAGCTTCAATATCAAGAACCATAGTGTTTGCGTCTAATGAATCGACTAAATATGTGATTGTATTATTAGCAGGCAATCCATCCTCTCCTCCATTATGTGCTTTAGCTAAGCCTACATAGGCTCCAGAACCACTAACGGTTAATGTACCTGCTGATTCATCATAAACATAAGTTGCTGGACTTGATCCATCATGTGGAGCCATTGGAGCACCACATGCCTCAGGATCAAATCCCTGCCATGGCTCTAACCATGTCTCAGACCCTAGTACATTCGAAAAGTTTCCTCCACTGAACACGAATGTGTCATCAAAAAAGCAAGATCGTAGACTAACATCATCGGCACTGTTTGACCACCAATTAGTAGCTCCTTGAGTAGGACCAACTCCTAATGATCCGGCATCTGGAGTTATAACCCATGTACCATCAACTGGAGTTGTTTGAACCGCGTCTTTGGTAAGTCTAAACCTCCACCATACGCCAGAACCGGCTTCAATATCAAGAACCATATTATTTGCGTCTAACGATTCTACTAAGTAAGTAATTGTATTATCAGCAGGCAATCCATCCTCTCCTCCATTATGTGCTTTAGCTAAGCCAACATAAGCTCCTAATCCA
>JABAZC010000016.1 GCA_018608625.1 Flavobacteriaceae bacterium
GTTAAAGCCTTTGCTTTAGATGTAGAAAAAAGTCTTGTGTTAGGAATAAAAAAATAATTATGGCAAATATATTATTAAGATCACCAAGATTAGAAAGCGTTACTGTACCAAGTGCGATGAACTCCGTAGAATTAGAGTTAACGATTAACGGAACACTTAGATATAATATTATAAAAAATGGAACGGTTGGAACGGTATTGACTTTTGAAATAGCTGAGTTGGTAAGAGATTATTTAAACGTCACTTTTAATGGAACGTATACTGCACAAACCGCAGATATAAGTTTTATTTATAGATATTGGAGTTTACCAAATGGAGGAGGTGGAGGATATTCTTCAAGTGCAACAACTCATAAGGGATTTGATGGATATGGAACTTTTATGGAAGGAATAAACCCAACTGTAAGTTCTTACGAATGGCTAATTGAAAAGGATGTAATTAAAGATGGTTATTATTTTTATGCTCCTTTGGGAGTATCGGGTGTTGTTCCCGTTTCAACAAATAGCGTTTTATCTTACACAGGGTTTGACACATCTAATCCTCAGACAATTTCTTTAGCTACACCAATAGGTAATGTTTTAGTTAATATTATTAGAGTTAATTGCAGCAGGTATGGAGAAGGAAATAAAATAACTTTCGTAAATAAATACGGAGCATTACAGGATTTATGGTTCTTTTTGAAAAGTGTAAAAACAACAACCTCAACAAAGGAAACTTATAACGCAAACACAATAACAATAAGCGGAGGAAATGCAACCTATTCAGTTAACAATCCAACAAAGACAGTCTTTAATAAATCAGCAAATCAAAAGATAATATTAAGTAGCGGTTATTATCCCGAAGGTGCTAATCCATTCTTTGAAGACTTGATGTTAAGTAAGCAAATATGGCTAACACAACCCGATCCGTATGATCCATCAACAGAACAAGTAGTACCCGTTATTATTAATACAAGTTCGTTTACATATAAGACTAGTTTAAATGATAAACTAATTGAATATACAATGGAATTTGATATGGCATTTGATTATATAAATAATGTACGTTAATGCAGAAGGTTCAGATTTATGTTGGCTCAACGAGACTAGATTTATTCAAGGATGAAACAATTTCGCTTACCCAATCTTTAAAAAACGTTAAAGACGTTTCTAAGATTTTTACAGAATTTACTCAGACGTTTTCAGTCCCTGCCTCTCCAACGAATAATATTTTATTTGAGCATTATTATAATTTTGATATAGTAAATGGATTTGATGCTAGGGTTAAAAAATCATCATATATTGAATTAAATTACATCCCCTTTAAGCAGGGGTTTATGCGTTTAGATGGTGTTGATCTTAAACGAAATAAAGCCTATGCCTATAGAATAACTTTCTTTGGTGAAACGGTAGCTTTAAAAGATGTTCTAGGAGAGAATCAATTAGATGCTTTAGATTTAGCTGCTTACAATAAGACTTACGATTACACAAGCATAAGAGATTTAATGAATGTAGACACAACTACAAACGATGTAGTAGTTCCTATGATAACACATTCAAGTCCTGTCTTTTTTGATAGTAACGGAACACCAACTGCAGGAACAAATAATATGAAATTCGAAGCAAGTTCGGGAGCAGGTGTTTTATGGAGTGAGTTAAAATATGCTTTAAGAGTTTCTAAAATAGTAGATCAAATTGAAACTGATTACTTAACAGAATTAGGACTTAGTTTTTCAGATGACTTTTTTAATGACACTAACGCAGATTATTATAATTTGTTTATGTGGCTACACCGTAAAAGTGGTGATGTAGATTCAGCATCAGGAAGCGGTAATGAATATAATTTATTAATAAATTCATTTGTTCCCGATCCCCTTTTACCTACAAATGTAAATACGCTATCATCTCAGACTAGCCTTATTATTTCAAGTACTAACCCAACTGATAATGTAGTTAATTATTATTCTTTTCAAGCAGTACCAACAGATAACACTAAACAATATTTACTAACAATAACAAGAAATGGAGAAGTATGGTATAGTTCGGGATATGTTACGGGTAGTATTTATGTAGATCAAACAACTGCAGGAGCAATGAACCCTGCGACATATAACTTTAATTTAACCGCAGTTGAGCAAGTCTCTTTTAGTGCGTTAGATTTAAGCGTTGGAGGTTCTTATACCTCAAGCGGATCAACTGTTAATTACGATGATTTTTGGGAAGGTGTTACGGGTGCTGATGTTCCAATTCCAAACTCTTTTCCTTTTGCTATTAACGAACAAATTCCCGAGATTAAAATAATTGATTTTCTTTCGGGACTATTCAAGACTTTTAACCTAGTAGCATATCATCAGAACGATAAGATAGTTGTTCAAACTTACGATGATTATTTTGCTAGTTTAGACACAGGTTTTTGGAATCTTCAAGAAGAGGAATGGCAAGATGAAGTAAGGTTTTGGAATGAGATTGGAAGCGCTACAACTAATGTGTATTCGATTGATGAGTTTATGGATGTTAATTCAAGTCAAGTAAATGTAGCTTTGCCTTACAAACAAATCAACTTTAGCTATGAGGGGACAGGAACTTTTTTAGCAAAGAAATATAATCAATTAAACAATGTAGGATGGGGTGAGTTAAGATACACTTTAAATGGAGAAGTATATGATGCTCCTAGTGAAACTTATAGTGTTAAGTTGCCATTTGAACATATGCTTTTTGATAGAATTAATAACTTAAATGGAGGATCACAAACCAATATTATGTACGGTTATTCTGTTAATGAAAATCAGCAGCCTTATATTGGTAAGCCTTTAATTTTTTATCCTATAAGACAAAGCCAATTAACCTTAGTATCTGTTAGGGAAAACTCAACAAATAACGATTCTTTAAGTTCACTTATTTTGCCTTCAAATAGTGTTTCACTTTATTCTAATATAAGCACAAGCAATATAAATTTCAATGAAGAAGTAAATGAGTTTAGTCAAGCAACAGGATTTTCTAATACTTTATTTGAAGGATATTATAAAAACTTTATTTCTGAATCGTTTAATATAAAAAGAAGATTCATAAAAGTAAAAGCCTTTTTGCCGTTGAATATTTTATACAATTTAAAACTAAACAACGTAATAGAAATAAACAATCAGAATTACAAAATCAACTCAATGACAACTAATTTTCAAACAGGAGAAACAAGTTTTGAATTAATCAACATACTATGATTAAGATAATAATTAAAATGCTTGAAATAGCAGAGGGACAAACAGAAAACATAAGAATAGCACAAGGTAAAAACAAATATCCTAATTCCATTAGTGAGGTTTGGAAGCAATTTAAAAAAGAATTGAGATGGCAGAAAAAATAAATTTAGAACTTGAGGTAGAAACAAAGGATGCTGAAAAAGAAGTTAATAGTATAGTCAATGCTATTAATAAATTAGGTAATGATTTAGCTGAGAATAATAAGAAAATTCAAGAAGGGCTAGAAAGTGTCAAAAAAACATCAGAAGAAACATCAGGTGGTATTAAAGGAATGGGTTTAGCTATTAAAGCAGCAGGTGTTGGTTTATTTCTTGATGCTTTGTCTACTCTTAAAGAGTTGTTTATGCAAAATCAAATGGTGGTTGATGTAACTGCTTCTGCTTTTGAGGGATTAGCTTTAGTGTTTAATGATGTCTTTGGATTATTGACAGGTGGTTTAGAGAGTGTTCAGAAAATCGGTGATGC
>JABAZC010000088.1 GCA_018608625.1 Flavobacteriaceae bacterium
ACCTCTTGACTGCCAGTCAAGCGCTCTAGCCAACTGAGCTACATCCCCATTTTGTAATTATCTTTTTAGAGATTGGTGAGTCACTTAATTTTAAATATTTAAGAACACAGCAAATTTAGTAAAAAACTGATAGACATTTAACAGACATTTCTGTTCTTTTCGCTTTTACCCCTTTTCTCCACACGTTTTGTTTCAAAGCCACATTAGCGTTCGGTTTGTAGTTTGGGCACTCTGTAGGTTATGAGTATTCTAAGTAACGCTATTTGTTAGCTTGTCTATATTAGTGATGTTTAGCGATTTCTAAATGTACTTTGTTTTAATTTTGATGTGCCATTTTAAGCTATTACATCTGATCATAGGATTCATTAAAATTATACCTATCAACACTGAATTTATAATTTTATTAACAAAAATCTAGTATTATAACAATATTTTTATATTTAAACAAAACAACAAATAAATGTTTAAGGAATTTGTATTCAAATGGTATCCAGTTATTCTAGCATTCATATGCTTATTGTATTCAGTGGGGTTAAGTATTCTAGGAAAATCTGATGAGGCGCTATATAGTGCTCACTGGCCAGGCACCATTTTATTATTTGCTTTAACCATTAGACAAAGACGACGGTAATGGGGTTAGGGATGTTTATTATAGGGTTTGTAATTTTTTTGTTTTATGTTTACTTTTTAATCTGGAATATTTTTTACAGTAACAAAAAACAAAGGGAAGAAAACAACTACGCTGCTAAATCAGATGAAGTAGACTCTGACGGAATGGGGAATTTTACCCGCTTTCCTGACAAGTAACAACCTCCTCGCTTTCTTATACCAATTTTAATTCTTGTAGTTAGATTATAAGCCTTTTAAATTTTAGCTGAGGTTTCATAATTGATATATATTACCTTTCATTCAGCGATTCCCATCCCTTATAGATAAGTTCATTAAACTTATATTTGAATCACAAAATAATTTAATTATAAGGAATTTATTTTTATATTTTACTATTTCTGCCTTATTTATGGGCAGTAGTTCAGCACAGGATCAAATAATTCCACAGATCGTCTTTCAAAAGCAATTTTAAATTTTGGTTACTCATGAAATTTATAGTTTAATTAAAATAAATAGGTTTTGAAAACAATTTAATTATGAAAAAACTAATTCTATTATTATTTATTCCCCTTGGGTCTTTTGGGCAAGAAAAAATTAAAAATAAATTAAGTTTTAACCCTGATTCCTGTGTAATTAAAGCAAAAGCCTCTTGTGGTATATGCATGTTTGATATGCCAGGTGAGCAATGTGAATTAGCTATTCAGTATAACAATTCCAACTACTATGTGAAAGGAGCTAAAATTGATGATTATGGGGACGCTCATTCTGATGAAGGTTTTTGTAATGCTATCTTAGATGTAACTATTCAAGGAGAAATTAATAATAATAAATTTCTCTTGACATTCTTTAAAATTAACAACGAAATTAGTAACTAACTCATCCAGCAACAACCATGGCTTCCCTCTTAATTCAGCTATTCTTGAAATGCGTTTATACATTACATTTATATTTTTTATATTTGATGTTTAATAATAATTAATAGAAATGAAAAAACTAATTTACCTTTTTGCGATCTTAATTTCTTCAACAATTTATTCGCAATCCAAAGAAAGAATCAGCCTGCATATTTTTGACTTACCTAAAGGGATTTCCATTGAAGAATTTCAAAAAGATCTAGACAGAGCCAATGCTATTTACGAAAATAACGGATTTGGGGTTGATAAATACAAAGTATACCAAGTAAGTGCCTCGGATGAAGCTATAGAACATCGTTATATGTGGCTAAGCACGTGGGCTAATGACTCTGAATATAGCAAGGCACACTCTGAAGAAATTGATGATTTTTGGGAAAACTATTTCACTCCAAAATATGAAAAGATGTTAGACGAGCATATTTACAGACGATTTTTCTCTGTTAAGTAAAATTCCTGTTTTTGAAAAGAGAATCCTGTAAGCGTTTAAGGCTTTACACTTAGCTCTTTTCCGTATATTTGTTTCTAAACAACCCTATTATGAGCAGTAAATTTTTTGGAAATAAAACCGTCAAGCAAGCAGATACAAAAAAAGGTGCTAAATCGGATCTAAAAAGCAAGAACAGCAAGAATAAAACCGCCGTACGAAAAACAGGACGCGGAAAATAGGCCTTTGAAAACATACATTAGCCTCAAACAAATCAATACGCTTGCAATTCCCGCAATCATTGCAGGTATTTCCGAGCCTATTCTTTCCCTTACCGATGCTGCTATTGTGGGTCATATGCCCATACATGCTACAGAATCATTGGCAGCCGTTGGGGTTGTAACCGCTTTTTTATCCATGCTTATTTGGGTATTGGGACAATCCCGAAGCGCCATCTCTTCAATTATATCACAATATGTAGGCGCCAATAAACTGGAGGAAGTCAAAAATTTACCAGCACAAGCCATTGCAATTATTTTGGGAATTAGCTTTGTTATTTGCTGCATTACTTATCCATTTAGCAACGCTATTTTTAAACTTTATAACGCTTCTGGACTGCTACTGGACTACAGCGTCTCTTATTACAAAATTCGTGTTATTGGTCTTCCATTCACCCTTTATACCTTTGCCGTTTTTGGCGTGTTTAGGGGGCTTCAAAACACCTACTACCCAATGCTAATCGCTATTACTGGCGCCTTAGTAAATATAGTATTGGATATTGCACTTGTGTATGGCATCAAAGACGTGTTTTTGCCTCTCAATCTAAAAGGGGCCGCTATTGCTAGTGTGCTTTCACAGCTCTTAATGGCATTGCTCGCCACACACTTTATTTTAAAGAAAACAGAAATACCACTTCTTTTTTCAAGGCCTTTCAATAAAGAAATCCCTCAGTTTTTAAATATGATTGGACATCTAATCATTCGAACACTAGCCCTTAACACAGCCCTCTATTTTGCAACGCGTTATGCGACAGGCTATGGAAATGAGTACATCGCAGCCTATACCATATCCATCAATTTATGGTTTTTTGCAGCCTTTGCCGTTGACGGCTATGCCAGTGCCGGTAACATTCTTTCTGGAAAACTTTTTGGCGCAAAAAACTATTACTTACTTTTTCAGTTAAGCAATCGATTGATTAAATATGCGCTTGTTGTTGGCGTGGTTATGGGATGCATTGGCGCATTACTTTATAAGCCTATAGGAGCGATTTTTACAAACGACCCAATGGTGCTTGAAACATTTTATGAGGTGTTTTGGATTGTATTACTGATGCAGCCCTTTTGTGCATTGGCTTTTGTATTTGATGGAATTTTTAAAGGCCTTGGAAAAATGAAAGACTTGCGTAATGTGCTATTACTAGCGACCCTATTTGTGTTTCTGCCGGTGCTCTTTATATCCGATTACTATGGCTGGAAACTTCATGGTGTTTTTACTGCTTTTACTTTGTGGATGATCGCCAGAGGGATCCCGTTAGTAATAAAATTTAGAAAACAATTTTTACCGCTTGTTCAAAACCATTAACTTTGTCATATATTAATCACACAGAAAATACTCTAAATCGCTGATGGGCAACATTCGAATCACAAAACAATTTTCTTTTGAAACTGGACATGCTCTTTATGGATATGACGGCAAATGTAAAAATGTGCATGGACACAGTTACCGTTTAGATGTCACTGTTATTGGACAGCCTATTTCGGACTCTAACCACGTAAAATTTGGAATGGTGATTGATTTTACTGATTTAAAAAAAATAATTAAAGAGGAAATTGTCAATGTTTTTGACCATGCAACGGTTTTTAATAAAAACACCCCGCATGTAGAGCTTGCAAAAGAACTCTCCGACCGTGGACATAATGTACTTTTAGTCGATTACCAGCCAACAAGTGAAATGATGGTCATTGATTTTGCAGAAAAAATAAAAATCAGATTGCCAAATACCATAAAATTACACGCCCTAAAACTGCAAGAAACAGCAACTAGCTTTGCAGAATGGTTTGCAAGTGATAACTAACAGTTTCATATGACTGCTTTAAAAATCCCTCAAGGGAAAAAAATATACTTTGCTTCCGATAACCATTTGGGAGCACCAACAGCAAAAGAGTCGATGCCTCGCGAGAAAAAATTCGTGAAATGGTTGGATTCTATTAAACACGATGCGGAAGCTATTTTTCTGTTAGGTGATTTGTTTGATTTTTGGTTTGAATACAAATACGTAGTCCCTAAGGGTTTTACACGTGTATTAGGAAAACTAGCAGAACTGACTGATCAAGGGATTAAAATCCACTTTTTTGTAGGAAACCATGATTTGTGGATGAATGGATATTTTGAAGAAGAATTGGGAATCACAGTACACCACAAGCCAAAAGATTTCACTTTTGATTCTACCTCTTTTTTTATTGGCCATGGAGACGGCCTAGGGCCCGAAGACAAAGGATTCAAGCGTCTTAAAAAAGTGTTTACAAATCCATTTTTTCAATGGCTATACAGATGGATTCATCCAGATATTGGAGTTCGTTTTGCACAATACCTTTCAGTTAAAAATAAATTAATTTCTGGAGATGAGGATGCCCGTTTCCAAGGGAACGACAAAGAATGGCTAGTACAGTACAGTCGTAAAAAACTAGAAGAAAAACACCGTGACTATTTTGTGTTTGGGCATCGTCACCTGCCACTTGATATTGAGCTAAATGAACGCTCTAAATACATTAACCTCGGCGATTGGATTGGGCATTACTCCTATGCTGTTTTTGATAATGAGACACTTTTCTTAAAAACGCTTTAAACTTTAGGTGTTTTTGCTGGTCAAATTTGAAAGAAACAGAATTCATGAAATCTTATCAAATATATTGGCTTTTAGCACTCTTAACTTTTATTGGATGTAGCAGCGATGACGCAAGAAGTAACTCTGATGGATCATCCACGAATAACCCCTCAAATCCAATAGAAAACACAAATACACCTAATATTTTATTAATCATTGCTGATGACATGGGGCTAGATGCCACTCCAGGGTACTCGGTTGGTACCAGCATGCCAAACATGCCAAACCTAGAAATGCTCATGAACTCTGGTATTCGTTTTAATAATGTATGGTCCAACCCGGTCTGTACACCAACCAGGGCAACTATTTTAACCGGAAAATATGGATTGCGAACCAACGTAATTACTGTTGGAGATGTGCTATCAACAAGTGAAACTTCAATCTTTGACTTAATGAATACAAATGCCCCTGATTACAGCCATGCGGTGGTTGGAAAATGGCATCTCTCAACAGACCCGACCCACCCAACCTCAATGGGAGCAGACTATTTTGCAGGGCTTTTAGCTGGGGGTGTTCAGTCCTATACCAATTGGAACCTTACTGAAAATGGGCAAACGAACAATACTACAGAATACAGTACTACAAAATTTACAGACTTAGCAATTGATTGGGTTGACATTCAAACAGATCCCTGGTTTTTGTGGCTCGCCTATAATGCGCCACACACACCTTTTCATTTACCACCTGTTGATTTACACAGTCAGGGCAACCTCCCAACAGACGAAGCAAGTATTGAGGCAACGCCTCTGCCGTATTACCAAGCGATGATAGAAGCAATGGACTCCGAAATTGGACGTCTTCTAGAAAGCATGTCCGAGGACGAGCGCAATAATACCGTAATTATTTTTGTCGGTGATAACGGCACGCCCAATCAAGTCGTTCAAACGTACAACAGCAACCGTGCTAAAGGATCTATTTATCAGGGAGGTGTCAATGTGCCAATGGTTATTTCAGGAAAGAATGTTAGTCGGACTAATGAAACTGATTACACATTAATTAATACGACCGATTTATTTGCAACTATTGCTGATATTACTGGGGCTAGTATTTCTAATCCCCGCGATAGTCATAGCTTTATAGATGCGCTAACTAGTAACAACTTTGAAGGCAGAGAATTTGTATACACCGAAAAATACAACACACAATCTCAAGGGGCTGATTATACGATTAGAAATTCAACACATAAATACATTTATTTTAACAACGGCAATGAAGCATTATATAATCTAAGCGCGAACCCGTTTGAGTTCCCAAATTTATTAAACGCCAATCAACTACCCTTAAGTGCTTCAGATAGTTCTGAAAAAGCAAGCTTAATAAACGAGCTCTCCATTATTAGACAAGATTAAGTTGCGCAGGCGACCTTTACATTGTGGATTATCCCCTAAAGTAATCAGAAAGCTTATGTTAGAAGTATTGCTAAAATTTGTAAATTGTTCCAAATTAACTAATGGACGCATCCAGCTTATCACAATTTGAGCCAATAGCCTTGAAGGAAATGAATTCAGTCTCGTTACTAAAACGGATCGACACTAAGTTTCTGACAACGGAAACTAAATTGTTAGAGGTTTTACCTTATCTACAAAATGACTACCGAATTTTGGAGATCGATGAAAATCGGCTGATGAACTACGCTACGCTTTATTTTGACACAGATGATTTGAGGTCGTACATGGAGCACCACAATGGCAAGGCCAAACGGCAAAAAATAAGAATACGAAAATATATTGATTCCGATCTTTGTTTTTTAGAGATTAAGGAAAAACAGAATTCAGGGATGACCAATAAAACTCGTTGTACAATTGCCGACCTTGAAACCAACTTGTCTACAAAATCAAAAGAATTTATTAAAAAAACAACGAAGAAAGACTTAGTTTTGAAGCCTGTTTTATATAATTATTTTCAGCGTTTCACACTAGTGAATACGCAACGATCAGAACGGGTTACTATAGATAGTTGTTTGAACTATAAAACAGATGACATTACAAAAGCACTACAAAACATAGTGGTTATTGAAGTGAAACAAGAAAAACAAAACGTGCAAACTCCTATATATAAAGCCTTAAAAGCAAATAAAATACGAACCAGCAGTTTTAGTAAATATTGTATCGGCGTTGCCAATTTATTTAAGGACACCAAAGCAAACCGATTTAAAGAATTGAATTTAAAAATTAACCAATTAACCAATTAACCAATTAACATGGAGATACTAGGCATACCCTTATTTGATGACGATTTTTATAAAATGATCATTCGATTTTCATTAAATTTATTTTTCCTGACAGCCGTTGTGAAATTTATCTACTACAAAAGAAGTCAAAAAAAGGAATACCTTTTTACTTTTTATCTGATAGGGATTGTTGTTTTCTTTTTGTGTTTTACTTTAAAAAAGTATGAGCTCGATCTTGGGATGGCGCTTGGACTGTTTGCAATATTTGGAATTTTACGCTACCGTACACTACCACTTGAAGTTAGAGAAATGACCTATTTGTTTGTAGTGATAGGGATCGCTGTAATGAACGGACTTTCAAACAAAAAAATGAGTTACGCAGAAATTATTGCTGCCAATTCAATCATCGTCCTAGCCTTGTATGTTCTTGAGCGTTACTGGGCTAAAACGGAAGTGTTTTCTAAAGAAGTCCTTTACGAAACGATTGAAAACATTCGCCCTGAAAATCATGATAAACTCAAAGAAGATCTAGAAAAAAGACTCGGAGTGACCGTTACTAATTTTGAAATTGGAAATGTGAATTTTTTAAGAGATGTTGCTAAAATTACCGTTCACTATAAATATTAATTTTTTACTATGAATTTATTTACCACTAAGGCGAGTCTAGTGTTTGTCGCCTTCTTTATTCTACTTTCAACAAAACAGTTAAGTGCACAAGAATCAAATGACTTAGAAGGCTGGAGTGCTTTACAAATAGATATTAAAGTTACCAAAAAACTATCTTTTTCAGTGGCCGAACATCTTCGATATAAAAAGGACATATCTACACTAAGTAACTATTTTACACAACTTGAAACCAGTTATGAAATCTTCCAAGACTTTCAAATTGGAGCTGGCGTTCGCTTTATTAAAAAAAATGATGACATCGGAAACAGGCAAGGGATTGAGTCGCACTTCAGGTACCAGCTTGATGCACTCTACCAACATGAGGTGAAACAACTAAGCCTATCATACCGACTAAGGTATCAAAATAAAAATGAGCTAGGCTTTTCTGAGGAAGAAGGAGATATCCCCAAGGAGCAACTTCGTTTTATGCTGGCCATTGGCTACAAATTAAGACCGATTAGAGTGGTTTTTAAATTAAAAGGGGAGCTATTTAGTACAATCTCAGATGGTGCTGAACCTGAAAAGATCGATCGAAATAGATTTACATTATTAGCCTCACGCAAGTTTAAAAAGATTGGGAAATTCTCACTTTTTTATAGAATCCAAGAAGATATTAATACAATCGAAGAAAACGTTAATAAGTCAATAATCGGACTCAAGTACTCTTACAGTTTAGATTTGAGGAAAAGCTTATAACGACTGATATACCTTATTAAAAAAGCGCTCGTTGGAGCGCTTTTTTAATGAAGAAAATTATTTATTCTTGTCGCGAACCCATTGTTCGACATACTGAATTTTTCCGTCCAAATTAAAATAGAATTGCTCAACCATCTCTTTCTCCCAGATTGTGCCGTCTTTGGATACTCTTTTTTCTGTAGCAGTTACTAAAACTCCTGACTCAGGATCTGTGTTTTCAATCTTCAAAGGAACTATTCCGTAAGCTTTCCATTTAATGGACTCAAAATTTACAAAATACGAATCAAAGAAGCCATCAGTCATTTCAATACGCTGACCATCGTAAGTGTCAAAAACAGCATCCTCAGCAAAGAATTCTTGACAGGCGGCACCATCCATTTTATTGTAATTTTCGATCAGAGATTCAATAGCCTCTACTTCGCCACGATTAGAAAACACTAATTTTTTTCCAGTGTGTTCATTGTCTTTTTTTCCATAAAATTTTCCGCCAGCAGGAAGACCAAACTCATTTTTGGAATCATAGCTACGCCACTGTGCAAAGCCGTCAATTTTTTTGTCTTTGTCAAACATAAAAACCTCCATTAGATTTAATTTTTGTGTACTTCCATTATTCCATTCTCTGGATTCCGAAGACCAAACAAGCATGTGCACTCGTTCTGACCCTTTAATTTGAACTGGAATCATCGCCCATGGCTCATTTGTTACTTTTTTTAGTTCACTATGCCAGTTTGTAGAAAACTCTTTTGTTCTTTCCACCATTTCATCCGAGTAAAAAGAAAGTTCTTTTTCTACATCGCTTTCATTGTAAGCGGCGATACTTTGTTTTGTTAACTCCATATGCTCATCAGAAGCCAATATATATGGATTTCCTTTTAAATCATTGTTCCCAAGCCATTCACCGGCAGAACTGATTTGTGCAACCGAGAAAAATCCAGTTGATAATGCTAAAGTCAATAGTATTCGTTTCATTGTATTTTTTTTTGATTAGTACACTACAATATATAAAAAATAAATTGCTTTTTAAAAGTTTAATAAGGAATGGTTTTAATCAGCATAGAGGAAATTATCTGACAATTTAGATAGTGTTTCAGCTTTCAAGTAATATTTTACTTTTCGTGGGCTTCTAAATCTTTTTGAAGATCTAGTTTTCTAAAGGTTGGGGATACAACACCTGTTGTTAGTACCGTGATTAAGGTCATTGTGCCTCCAAATACAACAGCAGTCACTGTACCCATGAGCTTAGCAGTTACCCCACTTTCAAAAGCTCCTAATTCGTTTGAAGAACCAACAAACATAGAGTTTACAGAAGATACGCGTCCCCGCATGTGATCAGGTGTTTTGAGCTGTAAAATGGTTTGTCGTATCACCATAGATACTCCATCAGTCACGCCACTAAAGAATAAGGCTACAACCGATATCCAGAATATAGAAGAAAGGCCAAATACAATTATAGATACGCCAAATCCAAAGATAGCCACTAACAATTTTAGCCCCGCATTTTTACTGATAGGAATATAGGCAGTGATAAGCATCGTCATAAAAGCACCAACAGCTGGTGCCGCTCGCAACATTCCAAATCCTTCAGATCCAACCTCCAAGATATCTTGTGCAAAAATAGGGAGTAAAGCCACTGCACCCCCAAAAAGAACAGCAACCATATCTAAGCTTAAGGCGCCTAAAATAGCTTTAGTCTTAAATACAAACCGAACACCCTCTTTAAGGCTTTGCATTATAGGCTCTCCAATTTTGGGATTCAAAATAGGCTTTATTGAAATGCCAAACAAGAGAATAAAAGATAAAATAATCAGTCCAAAGACTATGCAAAGAGACCAATGAACACCAAGCCAATTAATTGTAAAACCTGCAAAGGCGGGCCCTAAAACTGACGCCATTTGCCAAGTAGAACTGTTCCAGGTAGCGGCATTTGGATATGCTTTTTTTGGAACAATCAAAGCGACTAGTGAAAAAATAGTTGGACCAAAGAAAGCCCGTAAAAGCCCACCCATAAATACAAAGGCATAAATTGTATACAGAGTTGTCTTCGCGCTCCAAGCTTTTTCTAGTGAAGGGCTCGTTAATAAAAAGAGTCCCAAACTGATTAACGAAAAGAGCCCTATGCATTTCATTAATAAGTTTCTTTTTTCATTTTGGTCAACAATGTGACCGGCAAACAAAGCCATGCTAAATGCTGGGATAATTTCCATAAGACCAATGATTCCCAAAGAAAGGGGGTCTTTAGTTAATGTATACACCTGCCACTCGATGATAATAAATTGCATAGACCAACCAAATACTAAAATAAATCGAAGTATTAAAAAAATATTAAATTCCTTAAACCTAAGGGCAGCATATGGATCTCTTTTTACCATATTATAATTTGAGATCTTTTAATTTTAGCTGTAAGCTTACGCGCCCATTCCATTCGTTTTCGTCAATCGAATATACTATTTTAAAGGGAGCTTTTGATTTAACAATAGGCAATTGGACACCTAAACCAAAACCGATCCCCACAATTTTAGGTGCTCTTTTTTGGGTAAGTGTTACTCTTAAGTGTGTTTGGTCTTCTCCAACACATTTTCCATAGCCGGTATCAGAAACTTCGGTAGTCATAAAAACAGGCGATAAATTTTGAGGTCCAAAAGGTGCAAATTGTTTTAATATTCTAAAAAATTTAGGAGTAATGGATTCAAATTTAATTTCCGAATCAATTTTAATTTCAGGAGTCTTGAGGTGGTCAGGGAGCGTCTTTAAAACCTCTGCCTCAAAAGCCGCTTTAAAAGCGAGGTAATTTTCTTTTTTTAGTGTTAGACCAGCAGCGTACATATGACCTCCGAATTGATCCACTAAATGACTACAGTTTTCTATTGCATTATACACATCAAATCCGCTTACAGAACGAGCAGATGCTGCTAAATAATCACCACTTTTTGTAAACACTAATGTTGGGCGGTAATAGGTTTCTATAAGTCTTGAGGCCACTATCCCGATCACTCCCTTGTGCCAATCTTCTTGAAATACAACTGTAGTTGCATCTTCGGTTTCATTAGCAGTTTCAATTTGCTGTAAAGCCTCCTGAGTAATTCGTTTGTCAGCTTCGCGGCGATTAGTATTAAAATCTTCAATTTCACTGGCCGCAATTTCTGCATTTTCTATGACGATTTCCTTCATTAATGCAACCGCATAATTGCCGTGCTTCATGCGTCCAGCCGCGTTAATTCGAGGGGCTATGTTAAAAACAACATCTGTAATAGTTAAAACCTCTTTTTTCATTTGATTAATTAGTGCCTTAAACCCTGGACGGGGATTAGAGTTAATCACTTGTAATCCAAAATAAGCCAATGCTCTATTTTCTCCAACAATAGGGACTATATCAGCTCCTATGGCTGTAGCTACTAAATCTAAATATCCTATTAAAGACTCTACCGACTTACCATCTTTAGATGCTAAGGCTTGGATAAGTTTAAACCCAACACCACAACCACAAAGTTCTTTAAAAGGGTACTCGCAATCAGATCGCTTTGGGTCAAGTATGGCGACTGCCGGAGGCAGCTCTTTTCCTGGCCTGTGGTGGTCACAGATAATAAAATCAATACCTTTTGATTTTGCATATGCTACTTTATCAATTGCTTTGACCCCACAATCAAGGGCTATAATTAATGAAAAGTTATTGTCAGATGCATAATCAATTCCCTTGTATGACACTCCATATCCTTCATCATATCGATCTGGAATATAAGTGGATATCTGAGCGCTTTTAGTGTCGAGGTAAGACGCCATTAACGCCACTGATGACGTACCGTCCACGTCATAATCCCCATATACCAAAATCTGCTCATTGTCCTTTAAAGCGGATTGAATTCTTGATACTGCTACAGCCATATCTTTCATTAAAAAGGGATCATGCAAATCAGACCAGCTTGGCCTAAAAAATATTTTAGCTGTCTGGAATGTATCTATCCCTCTTTGTAATAGCAATTCTGAAATAGCTAAATCCACCCCTAATTCTGCTGCAAAATTTGCTATTTTTTCTGTATCCGGTTTTGGCTTAAGAGTCCAACGCATAGTTAAGAGTTGTGAATATGTATTTCTGTTGAAACGGATGAGAACTGTCTAAACATTTCCATAACACCACAGTACTTATCAACAGAAAGAGCAACGGCTTTGTATATTTTCTTAGCATTGAGTTCTTGACCATGAAAATGGTAATCTACGTGTACTTTATGATAGTACTTCGGATGTTCATCTGTCAATTGAGCTTCAACATCTATTGATAACTTATAGTCAAGCACCTTCATCTTTTCTAAAATCTCGACAATATCAACTCCCGAGCATCCAGCGAGTGAAGAAAGCATCATTGCTTTTGGAGACAACCCAAAACGTTCAGTTTGGCCGTCAACGACTGTATCCATCGACACTGATTTTCCGCTTGGGTTGTCAGATTCAAACAGCATACTGCCTTTCCAATGGGTAGTTATTTTGTGAGACATTGTAAATTAATTTTTGTTACTTGTTTTTAGTTATCTCAAAAATACTAAATAATGCCATTAGTTACACCATTATCCGTAAACCATGGTTTAGAAACCAAAGCGCTTGCTGAGTTTTTTAATGAAACTTTAGGCTTTTGCCCTAATTCTGTTCTTACAATGCAACACCGACCTGCTATAAGTAAGGCATTTATTAACCTAAACAAAGCTGTAATGACCAATGAAGGCCGCGTATCTTCAGCACTCAAACGGATGATTGCTTGGGTAAGTAGCAATGCAACCGGTTGTAGGTATTGTCAGGCACATGCAATTCGAGCCGCAGAACGCTACGGGGCGGAGCAAGATCAGCTGGATAATATTTGGGAGTACAAAACACATACTGCATTTAGTGAAGCAGAACGAGCAGCATTAGATTTCAGTTTAGCAGCTTCTCAAATACCAAACGCAGTTGATGATACTTTGAAACAGCGCATGCACTCCTACTACAATGAGGGAGAAATTGTAGAAATCCTTGGAGTTATTTCACTGTTTGGTTATTTGAATCGATGGAACGATTCAATGGGTACAAGTATTGAGAATTGGGCCGTTCAGAGTGGTGAACTCTATTTAGTAAAACACGGGTGGACTAAAGGAAAGCACATCTAATATCATTTTGATTTTCCTGAAACTACAACTACAATCTCTCCTTTAGGAGGATGATTCGTGTAGTGTTCAAGAACACTTTTAGCAGTGCCACGTTTAGTTTCTTCAAAAAGCTTAGAAAGCTCTCTAGAGACAGAAAGTTGACGTTCTTCCCCAAAGTATTCGCAAATATGGGAAAGCGTTTTAATGAGTTTATGGGGGCTTTCGTACAAAATAATTGTTCGGGGTTCTTCAGACAAAATCATTAAGCGCGTCTGACGCCCCTTTTTTACCGGCAAAAAACCTTCAAAAACAAATTTATCATTTGGCAACCCTGAGTTTACTAATGCAGGAACAAAGGCCGTGGCCCCCGGTAAACACTCTACTTCAATTTCATTTTCAACACATGCTCTTGTCAGTAAAAATCCAGGATCAGAGATTGCAGGAGTACCTGCATCACTAATTAATGCAATGCTGAGTCCTGACTTTAATTTTTGAATAATACTATGAACAGTTTTGTGCTCATTGTGCATGTGATGAGAATGCATTTGAGTTCCAATATCATAATGCTTAAGTAGTTTTCCAGAAGTTCTCGTATCTTCTGCTAAGATCAAATCCACAGATTTTAAAACCTTAATTGCTCGTAATGTAATGTCTTCTAAGTTTCCTATAGGTGTGGGTACAATGTATAGCTTCATAATTCAAAGTTACAACGATTTTTAACAAAACAAATACAGAGCGCAAATTGTTAAGTAAGCCTTTTATTTAACGGTTATAGAAAAAGAGGAAGTTAAAATTGTTTTTTAGAAGGAATTGCTATAAAATCTTTCAGATAATAGGGCTCAAAGTAAGCAACGTCTTCAAAATCATTATCTTTAAACTTAGCATATGTTAATGTGCCCATTTGAGCTGCAGAGGGCAATTTTTTTTCAATAAATCTTGTGTTTGGATGACTTATAAGATCTTGGGTTTTAGGGACGCCATTCCCAATAAAATAAACTGGAGAAAATTCAAGTATATCTTTATAGGAATCCGAAGTGATTACTTCTGCTTTAGTCTGTCTCGTTTCTTTATAAGAAACGTCATAAATAGCAGAGTAAACTTCTAATCTTCTGGCATCTAACATTGCTACAATGGGTCCCTCAGGACTTTTAACTTGGCGCGCCAAAGCTTCAAGGGTTGGTACGGAGATTAAGGGGATTTTGAGTGCGTAGCAAACCCCTTTAGCAGCAGAAACTCCTATACGAAGACCTGTGTAGGACCCGGGGCCCCTACTAATGCCCACCGCTGTGATTTGTGTTTTGGATACGTTGGCTTTTTTTAGAAGTTCATCTATATAAACATGTAAACGTTCGGCATGAGAATACTCAAGACTATTATCTTCTTTTAAACCAATCAAACGTCCGTTTTCTGATAGTGATACAGAACAGTTGGTGGTAGATGTTTCAATATTTAATATATAAATCAACTTAGTCAACGATTTTATTTCCCATATAAAAGTCTAAAACTTTTGTCTTAAATACGAAATCAAATTTAGCATTAATTAAGTTAGCTTCGGCATTGACCAGTTGAACTCTGTTTTGGTCAAGTTCAAAAGCATTTAAAGCGCCTATATCATAACGTTCTCTAGCATTATTAAATGACAATTTCCGTGCTTTTAACGACTTATTAGATGCAACAAATGTTTTTAAAGCAGCTCGCGCATCTGTATATGCTCTTTGTATATTACTTTCAAGATCTAACCTTGTTTTATCTAAGTTAAGTTTTGCATTTTTTTCTTGAACTTTGGACTTTGCGACAGCTGTTTTATTTTGGAATCTAGAGAACAAGGGAACGGAAATATTTAAATTAAATCCATGGCCTCTATTATCATTTATTTGTTGAAAAAAAGAGTTACTCTTGGATAAATTAGAAAAATTAGCCCCCGTATTGAACCCATAACCAAAACTTACAGAAGGATAGTATCCGCTTTTAGATATTTCTGTGGATAAAGCCGCAGCTTCACGGTTTTTTTCAGCAATTTTTATTTCAGTTCTATTTGATAATGCAAAATCAAGCACCATTTCTACATTACTAAAGATTAATTCTTCAGATGGATTTGCGATCAAAAGAGATTCAACATGAAATCCCTTGTACGGGACCTGTAAGAGCTGAGATAAGGTTAATAATGCTAAATCATAATTGTTTTGAGCTACTGTAAAACGCTGCTCGTCGCTACTAAAAGTTGCCTCAGCATCAAAAATATTTGCTTGAGGCTGGATGCCTGCCTCTACTAGTGCGCTAACCTGTATAATTTGATTTTTAGAAAATTTAACCTGAGTTTTAGCTGTTTGTAAATTCTCTTTGTTGAATAATACATTTAAATAGGCGTTCACTACATTTAAAGAAACATCGTCTTTGATGCGACTGAGCTCTAACACACTCGCTTCTCTGTTAACCAGTGACTGCTTATAAGTGTTAATGTTTCTAAAGCCATTAAAAACGGTTTGTGATAGGTTGATTCCGACATTAGAAGAATGAAACGTTCGATCAATAAAACTACCTTCAAAAAGTTCTACATTACCCAAATTTAAATTTTGAGAAAAACTTAGCCCTGCACCAGGCAAAAACTGTCCCTTAGCGGCGATAATGTCTTGGTCATTTAAAAGCAGATTGTTTTTAACTTGCTTAACAGAGATATTGTTTTCTATAACATGACTGACACACTCTTTTAAAGTCCATTTTTTTTGTGCAAAACTGCTCAGTGTTCCTAAAAGAAAAAGGGCTACAGCTATATGTTTCATATGATTAGAGGTTTTATTATTCATCATCTTCATCTTCATCTTCATTGTTTTCTTCTGAAGCTTTGTTCCATACCTTGATTTCATCTCCTTCTTCAATTCCTTCAAGAATTTCTACATTTATTCCATCAGAAAGTCCAATTTCTACATTTTTGGTTTGAAAGCGGCCATTTTCTTTTAGAAGTTCTACAAATGGTTTTTCTGTAATTCGATTAAACTGTAAAAGGGCTTCTTTAATGACTAGCACACTGTCTTTACTCTCAAGTTCAATTTCAGCGTTTGCACTATAACCAGCGCGGATTCTTGTACTTGAATTTATATCTACGTCTGCCTTTATGGTAAACTGAACAGCACCATTCTGCTCGATTCCTTTAGGAGCTACAAACGTAAGGACGGCTGGAAATTCTTTTTCGTTAATAGCCCCTAACACAACTATAATTTTTTTGCCTTCTTCAAGCTTTCCGACTTCAGACTCATCTACTTTTCCTTCAAATATCATTTGACTCATATCTGCAACGGTAGCAATCGTGGTTCCTGCATTAAAGTTATTACTTTGAATAACTTGATCTCCTTCGCGTACAGGAATTTCAAGGATAGTTCCTGGTATTTGAGCTATTATAGTTGTGTTGGCTGAACTTCCCCCAGACAGCGAACCTTGCTTAATGATTTGATAATCATCTTGAGCTTGTTCGTAGTTTTCTTTTGATTGGTTTAAATTTAGCTCACTATTCTCAAAATCCTGTTTGGAAATCACCCCTTTATCAAAAAGTGTTTTATTTCTGTTAAAAACCGTCTGAGAGTTGTCAAAAGAAAGTTTTAGAGAGTTTATACGGCTTTTCGCACTTACCAGTGCTTGTTCGTTAGGAACCACTCTAATTCTAGCAATCAAATCTCCTTTTTTAACTAAGTCGCCTTCTTCTACAAAGATCTCATCAATAATTCCTGAGATTTGTGGTTTTAATTCAATTTCCTCTTCTGGGTTTAGCTTCCCAGTCGCCACTATTTTAGTGTCTAATGTACTATAAAATGGAGATTCTATTTTATAGTCTATTACCTCTTTGGCGTTTGAATCTTTAAAAAATTTTAACACGTATATTAATGCAAGTGATACGGCAATTCCTAAAATAATTTTTACAGTTTTATTCATTTTATTTTATTTATTATTCTTCTCTTAATGCTTCGATTGGTTTGACACTTGTGGCTTTAAATGCAGGGATAAGCCCTATTAAAGTTCCTAAAATAACTAATATTATTAAGGCAATAAATACAACTGCTATTGAGACCGAGGCATTGACTAATATAGCGTCTTCGCCTTGGCCCCAAAAATGATCTATTGCTATTAAAATCCAGCCGCCTGATATAATTCCAAATAGGCCCGCAAGCATAGTTAAAAACACTGCTTCAACTACAATTTGTCGTTTAATTTCAAAAGGGGTCGCACCCAAGGCGCGTCGCACTCCGATTTCTTTGGTGCGCTCTTTTACTGTAATTAACAATATGTTTCCAATCGCAAACACCCCTGCTATCAGTGTAGCAAGTCCAACAAACCATGTTAGAAACTGCATCCCTTTTAGAAATCCAGTAACTTTATCAAACTCCTTTCCTAAGTTGAAACTCCTAAAAGCTTGTTTGTCATTGGGATGTATTTTATTTAAATTTTTAAGCAATAATTTAGCGTCTTGTTCTATTTGTGATATATTAAACTCTGGCTTCCCTGTAATCATTACAAAGCCAATTTTATCTCCGGTATTGTAAATTTGCTGAAAGCTAGTAAAAGGGATATAAACAGCGTCGCCTGAAAATTCAATATTACCAGGTTCGTATATACCAACAACTTTAAAATTAATATTATTAATTTGAACGTATTTACCTATAGGGTTTTCATCCTTTTCAAATAACTGTTTATAAATATCTTTAGCCAGAACAGCCACCTTTCGCTTTAAGTCTATATCGTTTTGATTGATAAAACGCCCTTGAGATAATTGTTTCTTTTGCACCTCATTTGAGACTGGAAAATCTCCTGAAATGGTAAAATTACCAGAGAGAAACCCATTTACGACCAGCGCACTATTTTGATTTTTTGGCACTACAAATTCAACTCCTTGAACGTTTTCTTCAATTTTTTTAAGATCTGAAAGTGTTAACTGTACGCGTTTGCCATCTTGAAACCCCTTGAAGGGCTTGCTTGTGACACTTGGGATTATAAAAACACTATTTGTTGCAAAATCTCCAAAGATTCTATTAAAAGAGTTCTCCATTCCCCTAGCAGCGCCCAAAAGCCCAATAAGTAATAAAATACCCCACCAAACTCCGACCATAGTAATAGCAGTGCGCAACTTATTTTTGCTCACGCTATCGTAGACCTCTTGCCATGTATCTCTATCAAATAAAAATTTAATCATTTAGTCGTCTCTTAATGCTACTATTGGTTTAATTTTCGATGCTTTTTTAGCAGGTAAATAGCCTGCAAGTGTTCCTGCTCCAATTAATGTAAGAGTAGCCGAAATAACAAGGCTTTTACTCACAGAAGGGTCCGTAATAAAATATGTTTTTAGAACCGGGCTCGCCCACTCTAAAACTCCCACCCCGACCAGAAGACCAAGATATCCCGCAAGGGTAGTGATCAAAATAGATTCTATCAAAATGATAAAGACAATGGATTTTGGGGAAGCACCAAGTGCTTTTCTAATTCCAATTTCTTTAGTGCGCTCTTTAACGATGAAAATCATGATATTGCTGATTCCAATAACCCCCGCAATAAGAGTTCCCATCCCAATTATCAATATCAAAATCCCTAAAACAGATGTCATCTGATTAATCCCTTTATTTTGCATTGCCCTGTTAAATATACGTATGGCACGTTGGTCATTTGAAGCGACGTTGAAACGGTTCTTTAATTTTTTTTCTAAATCCAGTCCAAAGTCAATCGCTTGGTTATAATCAAAATCAGGGTTATAAGTAAGGTTAATTTGATCTACATAATCATTGTTTCCATAGATTTGTTGAGCCGTACTCAAAGGCATATAAATAATTCGTTCTTCATCATCCCCGCCGTCATCGGAAAACACCCCAACCACTTTATAGGAAATCCCACTTAAATTAATATTTTTCCCCAAAGCAGATGTTCTTGAAAACAATTCGTCTTCAACCAATCTCCCTATAACGATTACCTTTGTTTGGTTATCGATATCTAGCTGATTCACATAGCGTCCTGAATAAACCTTTGATTTTTCGACGTATTGATTGTCCGGGTTAACGGCTATTAAAGAGTAATTATTTTTTTTATTTTTATAACTAGCCGTTATGTTTTTAAACACCTTTGAGGCTATGTATTCAGTCTCAGAATCAAAATCTTCTTTTATATAAACAAAATCTTGGTTCTTGAGCTGAATCCGCCGACCCGCCTGTAATCCTTTGTGAGCCTTAGAAGTCTTTCCAGTTCTTATAAATATGGCATTTGAAGCTTCATCTACAAAAGTTTTACTAAAAGTATTGTTAAGTCCATTTGCAAGGCCAAACAAAATCGTGAATAATAAAATAGCAAAAGTAACCGTAAAACCCGACAACAAACTTCGGGTTCGGTTTTTATTAATACTTTGAAAAATTTCGCGCCAAAGGTCAATATCAAACATGTGGTTCAGCTCTAACTTGAGTTACTATTTTATCTTCCATAATAATACCGTCTCGTAAACGGATTATCCTTTTACACATTGCAGCAATATCTTCTTCGTGAGTTACAATCAAAATAGTTTTACCCTCATCGTTGAGCTGTTGTAAAAATGCCATTATATCGGAAGAGGTAGTGGTGTCCAAGGCGCCTGTAGGCTCATCTGCTAACAATAATTTAGGATTAGACGCCAATGCCCGGGCAATTGCAACACGTTGTTTTTGCCCTCCTGATAGCTCACTTGGCAAGTGAGTTTGCCAATCTAAAAGCCCAACTTTTTGAAGATGAAAACGCGCTTTTTCTTGACGCTCTTTTCGCTTTAACCCTTGATAATACAAAGGGAGAGCCACGTTTTCCAAAGCATTCTTATAATTGATCAGGTTAAACGATTGAAATATAAAACCTAAAAACTTGTTTCGGTATATTGCTGCCTTCTTTTCTGTAAGATTTTTTATTGTAACACTATCAAGTATATATTCTCCGCTATCCGCCTCATCAAGCATTCCAATAATATTAAGAAGTGTGGATTTTCCAGATCCAGATGATCCCATAATGGCTACCATTTCGCCTTTGGCTACAGAAAGATCTATTCCTTTCAGAACATGTAAGCTCGAATCTCCGATGGCATACGACTTATGAAGCTGATTAATTTCTAGCATTGGCTTTTGATAATTAGTTATATCTACTATTTAGACGACCAAAACTACACTTTGTTACAATAATGATATCTAAAATAATGTTAAAACCGGAAGAAGCTTCTATGAATTAATATTCAGTTAAAAAAGAGCTTTTATCGCCCATGGCAACTAAGTTAGTTGGCAACAGAAAATAATGGTATAGTTTATGATAAAACATTGCTGGAATTTCCCTGATAGCTAGAAAAAATTAACTAACATGCAAGAAATAATTACTATTTCACTCTTAGTTTGATTAAATAAATTATTTTTGGAATCATTAAAAAAACTAATTGTTATGATATGATTAAAAAAGTATTCTTATTCTTATTATTTACATGTCAATTTACTTTTAGTCAAAACCTCCCACCCGAAATATTTTCAGAAGGAAATGAGTTTTACTGTCCTTTATCTCTGCAAAGTATAGTAACTGATTTCAATATTACCGATATTGACAACACAACCATTGACGCTTTATATATTCAAATATCAGAAGGGTATGTAATTGTTGAAGATTTACTAATACTTACTGGTACTCATCCAGGCATTCAAGGAACATGGGATACAACTACTGGAAAACTAGAGTTAAAAGGAGTGGGAGGTGCAGAGGCCCTTTATACAGATTTAATTGCTGCCGTGTATGATGTTAAGTTTAGTAGCAGTAATCCCAGCCCCACAGATAAATCATTTTCATTTACAATAGGTGATGCAAATTACCTAGATGAAACTGGACATTATTATGAATTTATTAGTCTTGTAGATGTTCTGTGGACAGAAGCAAAAGCATTAGCAGAAAACTTAACCTATTATGGTTTACAAGGATATTTAGCTACAATTACAAGTGAAGGAGAAAATCAAATAGCAGCTGTTCAAACTAATGATGTTGGTTGGATTGGCGCTAGTGATTTAGCTGTTGAAGGAGATTGGAGATGGGTTACTGGACCTGAAGGTTTAGAAAATGGAGGAAATGGCGTTCCTTTTTGGAGTGGAAACGGTATAAGTGCAGGTGGTTCAGCCGTAAATGGACAATATAGTAATTGGAATAATCCTAATGAGCCTAATAATGCTGGCCAAGAACATTACGCTCATGTTACATCTCCTAATGTTGGGGAGATTGGATCATGGAATGACTTACCCGACCCTGCTTCAGGAGGAGGTGATTATCAATCCCAAGGGTTTATAGTAGAGTATGGTGGTATGCCCGGAGATCCAGAATTGAATTTGTCTTCAAGTACAAATTTAATAGCACCAGTTTTAGAAATTAATAATTTTAACGGATGTGCTAACGAATTTGATGGATTACAAGGGTCTTCAAATATTGGAAATGGTGACCTTTACTGGTATGATAGTCAGGTAGGAGGCAGTTTAGTCTTTACGGGTTTGAATTATAATCCAAATATTAGTGAGACTATACTATTTTATGTTTCCCCTTTTGCAGAAGGGGAATGTGAATCATTTAATAGAATTGAAGTTTCTGCTACATTTATTCCAGGACCTACACCAGTCGCTCCAAATGTAACTGTAGATCAATGTACTTACACTGTTGAAGAGCTAGTAACTGAAATATTAATAAATAATGAGTGTGCAGATATTTCTAATATAACATACTCCACGGGGACTAATTTTGACGACGTTGATGGAATTGGATTTTTTAGTGAGCCTTCAGAAAATTTTGAATTTAGACAAGGTATTATACTATCCTCAGGAAATGCTGGTTTAGGAACCGGCCCCAATCAATCTATTGGAGGTGCTAGTTCAGGTATTTTTGGATGGCCAGGTGATGAGGATTTAACGTCTTTACTGAGCCCTGGCGAAGAAACATTAAATGCTACTGTAATTGAATTTGATTTTGTTCCAATTTCTAACAATATCAGTTTTAGGTTTATTATGGCGTCTGAAGAATATGATCAAAGCTTTTTTGAGTGTTCTTTTTCTGATGTCTTTGGTTTTTTCCTAACTGACCAAGAAGGTGTTACCACAAACCTCGCAGTTCTTCCTAATACGGATACACCAATATTAGTTACTAATGTTCATTTAGCGAACGATACCTGCGATGCTGAAAACCCACAGTATTTTGATCAATATGTTCCGGAAGGGGCTCCACCTATTGCATATGACGGATATACCGTCCCTTTTACAGCTCAATCTGAAGTAGTGCCTGGGCAAACTTATCATATAAAATTAGCAGTTGCAGATGCAGGTGATAGTTCTCTTGATACAGCGGTATACTTAGAAGGAGGTAGCTTTGATTTAGGTTTAGATTTAGGAGAAGATATTCTTATTGAGAACGGATTAGCTCCGTGCCCACAAGACACTTACATTATTGATACTTTTACAGAAAATGGGGAGTATACTTGGTATGTTAACGGAGTAGAAATTGAAGGAGAAAACGCTTCCACGTTACAAGTTATTGAAAGTGGCAATTATTCGGTTAATGTTTCTTACGGAGAAAACTGCAACTATTCAGATGATTTATTGGTTGAGTATTATTTACCTCTCTTCATAGATCTTACACAAACCATAAACTCATGTGACAATGATGCTACAAGTGGTTTTGGAACATTTGATTTATCTCAACAAACAGAAGTGATTTCAGCTTTAATAGCTACTAATTCCACCATTACTTATTTTGAGACTTTAGAAGATGCTGAGAATGATTTAAATAGTATTGATGATTTAGCATCATATGATAACATTAATCCATTTAATCAAACCATATATGTAAGGATTGTAGAGGATACCTTTCCGAATTGTTTTTCAATAACAGAATTTACTATCATAGTTAATACCACCCCTACGGCTAATCCAGTATTGGATATTGCTAT
>JABAZC010000011.1 GCA_018608625.1 Flavobacteriaceae bacterium
ACCTTCATAAAAAGCAACGCCTTTAGCACCATTTTCTTTTGCCAACAAGATGGCTTGTTTTAATTCGTCTGTAGATTTAAAATCAGGAATATATAAACCTGTATTAATGGCTATATTTTTAGATTTAACGTCGATTACGCCTTGTTTTGTAGCGTAGCCAATCCAATCAACTTCTTCGCTGTAAAACCCATGATAAATCATAGGGTACACTTCGTCAATGTTCCACTTATCCCATCGTTGACGCACCATATGGTCCGCCATTTCTGGGTAAGGAAATACCGCTGCAGTTAATTTCTTATTATTAGCCTTCGTTAGTTTATAAGCATCATCAACAATGTTTTTTATACTGTTAAGTCTGAAATTTTTCCATTCCATATCTATAGAAGTGTTAGGGGACTCTAAAGGATTCTTATGATGAATGTCTTCAAATTTAGAAATACACACCTCGCAATAGCAAAAATCAAATTCTGGCAGCTCAGTATCCTGAACCAAATCATATTTAGGCAATAAGGCGATTGGTAAAAATATATCTGAAAAACGAATGTAATCAAGATGAACACTCTCAATACCATCTACTTTTGCCAAGCCTTCTACAAGTCCTAAGATGTGATTACGCGACTCTTCTCTATTTGGACAAAGCCATTGGTAATAGTCTACATAAGGCCTTGTATCATAACAGGATTTCCCTTCTTTACTAACGGCATACCATTCCGGATGTTTTAGGGCTACGGTATCTCCAGGTCTGTTCATAGTCATAATCCAAGCATGGACTTTCAAACCAGCCGCTTTGGCAACAGGCACAAGACGCTGCAGTTCATTAGGATCTGTCAGAGTATTTATTAACACCTCATCAATCCCATGGTCTTTATACTTTTTAAATTCTACAGCATATAAATCCGTTGACTTTTCTTTGTCGGAGGTAATCCAAGTTGAAAACTCAAACGGTTGAGCCCCCGTTTCTGACTGCGAATTTTGTGAATTAATCTTATTATTTTCTTTGGTATTACACGCAAAAACAGACAAGATTGCTGTAAGAAGTACTGTGAATTTAATTTTCATAATCAATCTATTTAATTTTGAATTTTCCATCTTCTTTTAAACTTAACAGCTTATTTGAAAAGGGACTTTTTATTGATATTGTCCAGCCAGAACTGTAGTTTTCAATGGAGGGGTTAAGGGTCACTCCATGTAAAACGATTTGCGTTGACTGTATGCTTTTAATGGTCGTTAACCATTGATTTGTTTTAGAAAAATGAGCCTTTTGAGCTCTGTACATTTTATATAACGCCCATTTGATTTCTTCATCTTTTGGGATTTCAAATGGCGTTTCACTCCCTGCTTCATTGGATGAAAAATAAACATAGCCCCACTTTTCCGGTTCATGCATGTTAACAACGCCCTGTGGAGACCACACCCAATTGTATTCGTGTAAAAAATCACCTTTTACATCCTTTTTTCTTGAATAAACTCCGTTGTTAAGTTCATAATCCCAATTAACTCTAGAAAAATTGACACGCCAAAAAGCATCTCTAGGAAGCACCTTATGATAATAAGATGTTTTGTAAACAGACCACGGAATCGCCATTTCTAGGGTCCATCCTTTATCGGTATCGGAAGGATCGTTTAAGGTACCATCAATGTGTACAGCCGATTTTAACCCTGAGATGTGCCAATCATTTAATACTGGTGAATCTAACTCTCTGTAGGGCTTTGTAATAAATAAATCCCAAACAGTGTTTAAAGCATTGATTTCTAGCTCATAGTAATTATGTGTGTCCCCATCTGGGTCTACAAATACTTCAAAGTCGTTGTTATGAAAAATAATAGCGTCGTGTTGGTAGATATCTGCCCAAACATGGGGCTCTTCAATTTTGGCTAATATATAAAAATAGGTTTCATCCCATATCATTTTTATATTCGTGTGGTACTTTGGAGTTTTCACCCCTTGAATATCCACAAAATCTGAGGACCATTCTACAGAATTCCACGCCATTTCTTCTGCCATTCCATCTATCGTTATAGAATCTTGAGTTTTATAAGCAGTGTAAGCATTAGGGTAAATTTCAAGGTCCGATTGAGCTCTTACGTTGTATATAAGTACTGTCAAAAAAAATAAAAATGTCATTTTAATATGACTCATTTATAAACTGTTTTCTTTTGTAAACTTTACCACTTCGCTCAAATGGCCAAATGCAATGGCAACTACAGTGTCTGCAGCGCCGTAATAGACTACTAATTTATCGGTCTCAGCATCAATTAATGCAGCACAAGGAAATACAACATTTGGTACATCTCCAACCATTTCATATTGTTCTGCAGGACCTAACAAATAGGGCTGAGTTCTGTACTTAACGACATCAGGTTGATCTGTATCTAAAAGTGCCGAGCCCATAGCGTATCTAAATCCATTACAGGTATTAATAACACCATGATAAATCATCAGCCAGCCTTCATTTGTAAGAATTGGTATTGGACCAGCTCCAATCTTGGTACACTGCCAGGCGCTGTCTTCAAAAGGGGTCGCTTTCATGACACAGCGATGCTCTCCCCAAAATTTCATATCAGGGCTGTAACTAATATAAATATCACCAAAAGGGGTGTGCCCATTATCACTTGGACGACTTAACATTGCGTATTTTCCATTTATTTTCTGTGGAAATAACACCCCATTTCTATTGAATGGTAAAAATGCATTTTCACACTGAAAAAATTCTTTAAAATCAAAGGTATAACCTATTCCTATAGTTGGACCATTATATCCATTACACCAAGTAATCCAATATCTATCCTCAATAAAAACCACGCGTGGGTCGTATTTATAATCGGAATCAATCATCTCCGTATTACCCGCTTGCATTTTAATAGGCTCATGATTGATCTCCCAATCGATTCCATTTTTACTAAAACCTGCAAAAATATCCATTTGCACAGCTTTGTTATCACATCTAAAAACGCCTGCATAGCCCTCCTTAAAAGGCACAACAGCACTGTTAAAAATACTATTAGAAGATGGAATATCGTAACGGCCTATAATGGGGTTTTCGCTGTAACGCCACATCACATCTTGGCTTCCAAGTGGCTTATCTTGCCAAGGGAAACTCACTTTATCTTTAGTTAAAATCATTTTTTTAATCTGTAATTTGTTTTACTTTATCTAGCCAAGTAAATTTAAGAATTAATGATGTAATTACAAACACTGACAACGCGATTAATCCTTTTGGATAATCTCGAATTACAAAATAGATTGGCATGACAATCATACTGGACTGCCAAACTATACCAACGGCACAATTAAACATGTCGTTCCAAAAATTAGTATTTTTATTTAATTTACCATCTTCTTTCAGTAATTCTTTATAAATAGGGCCCCACCATCCCCAAGGTCTAACTGTTTTGTAAAATGACTTTAGGGTCTTCATATCCGTAGGTTCCGATAAAAAAG
>JABAZC010000072.1 GCA_018608625.1 Flavobacteriaceae bacterium
TGGACGATATGATTGTCTCTAAATGTTTGAATAAAGCAGCTCAAGCAAGGAAATTAAAAATACCTATTACCACTTTTATGATTGCTCAAGATCCGTATCTACGACAATTTGTAGAACTTTTTACAGCGCAAAATCAAGGAAAAGCGTTCTTAACTGGATTGTCAGGTTTAGGAGAAATGATATTTGAAGATTACGAAAAAAATAGAACTAAAAGAATATGAGAAAAGATATAACATTTAAAGAGTTGAAAAACTCTGATTATGACAACAAATCAATTAACCAAGAGATTCAAGCCAATTTAATTGCACGAATTAAAGCCAAGCAACCAGTATTCGAAGGACTTTTTGGCTATGAAGACACGGTTGTTCCTCAATTAAAAAAGGCTATTATTGCTGGGCATCACATCAACTTATTAGGATTAAGAGGACAAGCAAAAACAAAGATTGCACGAAGCATGGTGGATCTTCTCGATGAATACATGCCGATTGTTAAAGGATCTGAGATAAATGACAACCCATATGAACCAATTTCGAAATATGCACGAGATTTAATTGCTGAAATGGGCGACAAAACCCCTATATCATGGGTACATAGATCTGAACGTTTCTTTGAAAAACTAGCTACACCAGATGTGAATGTCGCTGACTTGATTGGAGATATTGACCCTATCAAGGCAGCGACCTTAAAATTACCCTACTCTGACGAACGGGTTTTACATTACGGGATGATTCCAAGAGCAAATCGGTCTATTTTTGTCCTAAATGAATTGCCAGATTTACAAGCACGGATACAAGTATCTTTATTTAATATATTACAAGAAGGAGACATTCAAATACGAGGGTTTCAGCTTAGAATGCCCCTAGATATTCAATTTGTATTCACTGCGAACCCAGAAGATTACACCAATAGAGGAAGCATAGTCACACCTTTAAAGGATAGGATTGGATCACAGATTTTTACACACTATCCCAAATCAATCGCACTTGCTCGTGAAATCACAGAACAAGAAGCAAAAATATCCAAAGAAGACAAAGCGAGTATCCTAGTTCCAAACTTAGCTAAAAATCTTTTGGAAGAAGTCGCTTTCACAGCCCGAAAAAGCGAATATGTAGACGCTAAAAGCGGGGTGAGTGCGCGGCTTACAATCAGTGCAATGGAAAATCTTATGGCCGCTGCAAAATTACGATTGATTGAAACCAGTTCAGAAAAAACAACCATTAGATTGGTTGACTTTATGTCAATAATCCCATCCATAACGGGCAAAATTGAACTGGTATATGAAGGGGAACAAGAGGGAGCTGATGAAGTCGCCAAATTACTTATTGACAGTGCAGTGATGGTGCAATTTGAAAACCTATTTCCTCGCATTTCAAAACTTGAAAAAGAAGGAATTAAGACGCCTTATACAGACTTGATTCAGTGGTTTGACAACAACTTTATTGAGTTAAACTATACAGATACGGACGATGAATTCTTTTCAAGCCTTAGATCTATAAAACCCCTAGTGGCCCTTATTGAAGACCATGCTGGTAAATTAAACAGCCAGGACCAAGCCTTTTGTATGGAGCTCGTTCTTTGGGGATTAACCATTAACAATAAATTGGATAAATCGGAAAACAATACCGCTTACAAATTTGACTCTGCAGGAATAAATCAGTATTTTAATAGAACTAATTAAAAAATAGATTAAAATGTCCATTAAAAAGCCTACGGTAGCTACCAAATATATTCTATTCTCAAAAGTGATTAGGTACATTTAAACTCAGACTAACAAGTTGTATATTTCTAACTAAATATATTGAAAACAATAGAATTCATATTATAGATGTTACATACAATAGAAAACGAACTGCTCATTTGCACAATTGACTCCAATGGTGCAGAAATACGTTCTCTAAAAAACAAGACTACCAACAAAGAATATATTTGGCAAATAGATCCTTCTTTATGGAGCAGTAGCTCGCCTGTGTTATTCCCAGCTATAGGAAAAATAAAAGAAGATAAAATTTTCTACAAAGGGATAGAGTACAAAATGCCTAAACATGGAATTGTTCGAAATAACAATAAACTTAATTTTGATCAGCGGGCTCCGAATAGGTGTTCTTTTTCACTCAAAAGTTCTAAAGAAACGCTTAAACAATATCCTTTCGATTTCTTATTTAAGGTTGAGTTTACACTCGATGATAATCGTTTAAATATGGCTTATCATATAGAAAACCATGACGTTAATCCTATGCATTTTGCTTGTGGTGGACATACAGCTTATGCATGCGCACTAAATGATCATACGCTATTATCAGATTACGTTATTGAGTTCCCTAGCCCTTTAGTTCTCAAAGCCGATACCCTAGGACAGTCCGGCTTACTAAGCAATTACAAACGAGAAATAAAAAATAAGGAAGGGATTTTGCCGCTTTCTAATACGTTGTTCAATGAGGATGCACTAGTGTTTTCAGATATCGAATGTAGTTGGGTTCGCCTGCGCAAAAGAAATGAAAAAAAAGGAATCATTGTTAGATTTAAGGACTACCCACATCTAGCATTATGGTCTAAGCCAACAGCAGATTATGTTTGTATTGAACCGTGGCTAGGACTTCCAGATTCCGAAAATGAATCGATTGATTTGACTGACAAAACAAGTTATAAAACAATTGACCCTAACAAAAAGTTTACAATTGCTATAGAGACAGAAATAGAATAATCTAATAAACCAATCCAATGGTGCAATCCTACAAAAAGAAACCGCTTCTTAAAAAATCATACGATACAATTATAATAGGATCTGGAATGGGTGGTTTGGCTACAGCAGCTATTTTAGCAAAAAAAGGTCAAAAAGTTCTAATCCTAGAAAAGCACTACACACCTGGGGGGTTTACTCATGTTTTTAAACGCAAAGGATTTGAGTGGGATGTTGGTATTCACTATATAGGAGAAATGCAACGCAAAACTAGCATTCTAAAAAAACTATTCGACTACATCACTGATGGGAAATTAAAATGGGCCGACATGGGGGAGGTCTATGACCGGATTATTATTGGCGATACACATTATGATTTCAAAAAAGGAGTTGGAAATTTTGAAAAGCAGATGATTGCTTATTTCCCAGACGAAGAAAAAGCAATACATTCCTATGTAGACCTCATATTTAAAGCCGTTAAAACAAGTAAAAACTATTACATAAGTAAAGCTGTTTCACCCCTATGGACTTTTCTGTTTGGTAAAATTCTCAAACAGCCGTTTTATAAATTTTCAGACCAAACCACCTATGAGGTCCTCAGAAAATTAACCACAAACGAAAGGCTTATTAAAGTGCTTACAGCCCAGTACGGCGACTATGGTTTACCTCCCAAACGGAGTAGCTTTGCTATGCATGCATCTGTAGTACGGCATTATTTTGATGGCGGTAGTTTTCCTGTTGGAGGGTCTTCACAAAT
>JABAZC010000030.1 GCA_018608625.1 Flavobacteriaceae bacterium
TCGAACTATTTTGGAACAGATTTGTTAAAATTGAATAATTATGAGTCAATATTTTACGATGTATAATGATATGCAGAGTTTTGACGAAGGAGCTGTTCTGTCAAATCAATTGTTAGCGCTAGTGTTGTTGTTTTATCACAGACCAAAAGGTGGCGGATTCGAAGCCAGTACTTTATCAATGAAATTATTAACTAAATTATTAGCCGGACCTTCATCATTAGTTGGTACATGTCCTGTATTTGGTAAGAAATGTAATTCATGAGGTGAACCAATTTGCCCATTAATAGCTGTATTTAATCCACTCATGATATATTCAGGGTTGTTGTCAAACCCAGCATCAACTGCCTCTGCAACTGTTGGAAGATGAGCAGCAAAAGCAGGATCTGCAAGACCTGTAATCCATATACCGGGAGTTGCTCTGAAATCAAAGTTTTTGATTTGAGCTTCAGGATGAGTTTGGTTATTCACATTTGCAAAGTAACCGACTTTCTCCTCAATTCCTTCTGGTCTCCATGATGCATCATAGTTAAGTTGGCCTGATTCTAGATAAGCATCAAATATTGCATCAATATTTTCAACAACAGCTCCAGAATCTCCGATAAGCCCAGTAATTGGTCTTCCTTCCTGCTCATAACTAAGTGCAACAGACCAAACGCCTATTGAACCAGCACTGGTACCATGAAGCCAAGCATGAGTTGTTGGATAGTTGTCAGCTGTATAATCGATAGCAGCCATTGTGGCTTGTAACCCGTTTACTTGTGCATTAGGATTAGCAGGATTATTTGGATAGGTTGTTCCAAATCCAGAATACCAATCATGGTCGCTATATGAAACTACAAGTATTCGGTAACCTTCCTCTATCCGCCTTTTTAAAGTGTTATCTTCTAATTGGCCATTTGCAATGGTTCGAATAGTGATAACCTGCCAGAGATCATCAAACGATTCTTCATGATTATAAGTATGTTCATCTTGATTTGGGTTTGTTTGATATACACCTTGTTCATCAAAATATCCTTGAGCACCACCATGTAGATAAATCCAAAGCGGCGCAGATGCATTAGGGTTGTTATTGGGATTTATAACCATGAAAGTGTAATATTCAGGGTTGGATTCAATAGATAATCCTGCTTCATAAGCTTCATTTCTATAAAAATCTAATTCTAAGGTTGCATTAAAGACACCACCATTGATAGTCATTTCATCGACCAAGCTAATTTGTGTTACCGTTCTATTTACTTTCGGAGTAACAAATAAATTAGTGTCGTTTGGTTGAATGTCGTCCTCATTACATGATGTAAAAAGCAATACAAGAATTACTATAAGTAGAGTGCTTTTTTTCATATTTAGTTAAAAGGGTTTGATGGATTAGTAGCTAAAATTTCATTTATAAATTCATCAACAAAATCATTTGCGGGGCTAGCATAATTTGTTGGTACATGACCAAATCCTGTGGTTACTCGAACTTTGTGTATGCTGTTTGGTTGAGATACAACTGCCTGTCTAAAACCTTCATGCACCCAGTCACAGTTATCTAAGCCAACCGAATGAGCTTCATCAATTCGAGCCAGCCCTCCTCCGCATCCAGGATCCAAATTACCGTAAATATCTAATGAGGGGATATCGTATCCATTATTTATTACATACTCTATTCCAGGAAATCTATCTCGGTCAGCTATCCAGCCAACTTTTTTTCCAGCCTCTATAATGTCAAAATCTGCCGGAAACACAAATCCACTTTCACCAACCAAAGACCCGATTAAAGTCTCTGTTCTATAAGAAGCCAAATGTGAATCCATGATAATACCATTGAGTTTAACACCTTCTAAATTATATGCGTATGCTAAAGTAAAAGCCCCTATGGAACCAGCACTAGTACCATGTGCGAATACATGAGTTGTAGGATAGTTTTCTACAGTATAATCAATCGCAGCCATATTGGCCTGTAAACCATTTACTTCTCCTCCATGTGGATTATTTAGGTAAGGGGTGCCCATACCAGAATGAAGGTCATGATCACTCATAGAAACAATTAATATGCGATACCCTTCCATAATTCTTCTTGTAAGCGTACTATTTTCAATTTGTCCTGTGTTAGTTTGAGTATTATAAATGAGTTGGTCATCTCTTAGTCTCTCTAATGTTTTTTCAGTATTGTGTTGATTGGGATTTCTGGGTGCCCCATCAGTTGGTCTTACTCCAATTTTATATTCTCGGTTTTCATCAAAATAACCTGCACCACCACCATGAAGATATACCCATAGTGGAGCTTCGGCTCCAGGATTATTTATAGGCTCAACTACAAGGAATGTATAGTTGCCCGAGAAGCCGCAGGTGTAAGCGGTGTTTCGATAAAAATCTAACTCTACAGAATTTGTATCGATAATTATGCTATCCTCTGCTGCCAAGTAAATAGAACTTGTAGTTCGGTTTAAAGGTGCCCAGCTATGGTCAGGAATAATTGGAGATGGACCAATAGAACCTTCATCTTTTGAGCAAGAACTTATTATTGTAAGAAATATTATAAATAATGATGTAATCCGTTTCATTATACTCTATTTAAGTTTAAACTAATAATTGAATAATAAAATTAATTGAATAAACTCAGTATTCCATTCACCTATGTTAATCAGATAATTCATTTAAGATTCTTTCGAATTCGACTTAAAGATTGGGGCTTGATTTTTAGATGAGAAGCGATAATATAATGAGGGATTTTGTCAAATAATTCAGGTATATTTTTGATTAATTCAAGATACCTTTCTTCTGCAGATGCACTATGTAGATTATAAATTCTATTTAGAGTTTGTACATATGCGTTCTGAATGCTCAACCGAAAATATTTTTCATAAACGGGATGATTTTTGGTCATGTAATCAAATGTTTCATGATTTATCATCAGCACTTCAGTAGGTTGGTAGGCTTGAATATTAAACCTTGTTGTTGCACCTGAAAAAAAGCTGTACAAATCACCAAGCCATAATCCAGTCCCCCGAATTTGGATTACATGTTCTTCTCCATCCTTATCTATTATATTATTTATCATTAGTCCATCGTTAATAAATGGTAAGTAATTAACCACTTCCCCTTGTTTAAATAAAAAATCTTTTTTACCTATTTTTTTGTGGACTAAACGGTCTTCTAAATCTAGATATACATCAATGTCTAAATCAATATGCGTATTAAATGCTTTAAATAAATTTGGATATTTCATTACTTAAAAGTCTTAATTTTAAATTAATAAATGGGTTATTTCATCCCTTTTTTGTAGTTCAAGATAATCAATAAATTTTTATTCTTGGGAATAGTGTCGTGAAGCGAAGGTGATGAAATCGAATAATTTTTTGGGAGGATTTAGCTATTTTTAGAAAAAA
>JABAZC010000004.1 GCA_018608625.1 Flavobacteriaceae bacterium
CTTTTTTTGGACACTGAAATGTACATTAAGATCTTTCCAATAACGTCTAAAGTCACCAAAGACATTCCCTGTATCCCAAGCCTCGATTAAAAAATCATTGTCTTGTTCTATAACCTCAAAAGCAATACTATATCTGTCTAATTTATCTATCATAGACAATTCAAAATATTGAGAATTACTCCCTGGGCCTATCCCTGCACCCATTACTTCACCATTATTAGTGTAGCCATGTCTAACATTGCAATGTTCATACCAAGATCCAGCATTTCTTAACCTACGAGAAGAACTTGCCTGCATTCTTGTTCTCTCCCATAACAATTCATATGTTTTACTAGTTGGATTTTTTTGAAAAACTTTGCGAATGCCAAGGGTATAGGCTCTTGCATGCTCCAGATCTAGTATTAAATCTCTTAAATTATATTTGGAATCATTCATGTGATAATCAGCATAAATTTCGGCTTTAGCATCCTGCCACAGCCACCTTGCAAAAACCCCCGCCGCTTGATCTCTTTCTAATTCAAGACTACCATCATACAGACCATATTTATCATTTTTTCTAAAAAGTCCATCAAAAACGGGAAAATAATCACTATTTTTTATTGCAAATTCACCATATGTTTGCACCCATCTAACAAACCCAAGTGATAAGCCCTTAACCCATTTAGGGGAATACGTGACAGATAAACCTTGGTAAAAACGCCAATCATCTTTTTTTGGAAAGTATAAGTTGGTGCCTGCTAATGTCCCTCCGGGTTCAGGAGGCAAAAACCCAGAAGCCTCCAATCGTCCTGTTACCAATTGCCATTCAAAATTTCCTATAAAGGTCTTTATAGGTCGTGTGGTATTAAAAGCAATATGATTAAATCCCTGAGCTTGGTTACTCATCATAATACTATTTCTTACAGAAGGTCCCCACCAAATATTTTCTGATGACAAACCTAACGAAAGACCTTGATAATTTAATCTTATACTTGATTGCCCAAATAAAGATTTTTTGTAGGCCTTTTCTCCAAATTGTTCTGGAAGATCCATAGCATTCCAATTTTGATATCTTCTCCTCCAAATTTCTGCATAATGGCTATCTGGAAATCCTTCAAAGTTTCTGTTTTCAGCATAAACGGCTTCAGGCTTAAATTGTATTGATAGTGGACCTAATTCCGCAAAAAAGCCAAAACTAATTAGCTGTTGGTAACCACGGCTTGGAATCATACTTCCATTATTTCTGCTATAAGGATGATGACTACTGTATTCCATTAAAAAATCAACAGGTAAGATTTTTAATGTGCCGTGCTTTCCAAAAAAAGTTTTTAGTGTAGCCCCATATTCTTTAGTACCGATAAGACTTGAATCTATTTTGATGCCTTTTTCCCCAGTATGAATAGGTAATGATGTAAATGAAAAGGTAGGATCAAATTTACCAAGCAACTGAGCTGTTCTAAGGTTTTGTTCAATAAACCTCTCGTTAAGGTTAATTGTTTGTGCTTGAATTTTCTGAAAAAAACAAAAGCAAAGTGTAACGGATAATATGATTCGCATAAAATATTTATTCATTCAAATGTGATAACGCGTACTTTTAGATTATCAAGGGACCAACTCTCATCACATCTTTCATCAGCGACATTAGGTTGGTAAAGTTTGTCATAAAAATTTATGAGTAAAGCGTTTCCTGTATGTTCAAAACCCTTTTCTATTGTGTACAGTGAAGTGCCATTTTCATCAGATTCTAAACTGCATAAGCCTGGTAATAATCGTGATGATCCTTTACGAGGGAGGTTTTCAAACGGAAAATCCTCAGGATAAGATTGCCTTAAGCAATATACGGGGTTACAAACGCTGTTGGAAAAAGAAGTTTCCCAAAGATCAGAAGGATTACTCGGATCTGTATCGAAATCAGATACTAATTCAATAAACCAAGCATCAGCTTGGTCGGGATCAAAACCGTTGAAGTTGCCATCCCAAGAATCATGAATATATAAATCAAAAGTAATATAAATAAGATCGTGAGCGCCAATGTCATTTAGACTAAGTGTAAAACCATCATTATTATAATTTCCTAATACAGTAGTGTTGTTGAAAGTTATCAATTGAGCGCCATCAATAGCATCTAAATTCCCACTTTCAAAATCATTATTATAAAAAAGTTCGTTGCGTCTAAGTTCTTCTGGTTGACTACAAGAAAATAAAGTTATCAAAACTAATAAAAATATTTTCTTAGGAATAGGAGGTAAGCTCATTTGATTAAACAACATTAGGTTAGTAAATTTAGGTAAAAATAATTAATATATCTTTACTGAGAATTTATAAATGTTTATTTTAGTGTTGAATTAGTACTAACCTGCTAGAATGCTATCTTCTTGTCTCAAAAAATGAATAACTCCAGCATTGACAATGATATTAATACCTTTCTAAAAAGGGTGTTTGACATCCTTTTTTCTAGTTTTATTATTGTCTTTTTACTTTCTTGGATGTATCCGCTATTTGCTTTGATTATAAAGTTACAAAGCAGTGGACCAGTCATTTATAAACAATTAAGAGAAGGGAAAAATGGTGTTCATTTTATATGTTTAAAATTTAGATCAATGCATTTAAATGAAGATTCCGATAATTCTTGGACAAAATTAAACGACCCCAGAGTTACAAGATTTGGTGTATTTCTAAGAAGAACTTCTTTAGATGAATTTCCTCAATTTTTAAATGTTTTTTTAGGAAATATGTCTGTAGTAGGTCCAAGACCACATCCAATACAATTAAATGATTTATACCGAGATCGTGTAGAAAAATTCTCTTTAAGACATCGGGCTAAGCCAGGCGTGACTGGACTCTCTCAAATGAAAGGTTATAGGGGTAGTATTACACACTATCATCAAATAAGTGCGCGTGTAAAACTCGATCGTTTTTATATCCAAAACTGGTCATTTTTATTTGATCTCAAAATTATATTATTAACAATTCCTGCCACTTTACAGTGGGGGTTGTCTAGAAAATAGCGATTTATTTTAATTGTACTTGAACACTAAAGAAAAGCATATTTAATTATATAATAATCTTCAAATACTTAATTCCTCAACAGCGACTACAGTCCGTAGTCTTTTCAAAAATAAATCAATTTAAACCCTTAATAATGTGATATTTAACTTTTATATTTTAAATAAATAACGTATATTTAAGTAGGA